>NZ_JBFRIY010000050.1:0-49074 GCF_041468565.1 Shewanella sp. 10N.286.54.B9 | reverse complement strand
GATACTGCCGATGTGACGCTGAATGTAGAAAATATAGATGACCCAGTTACTCTTGGAGCTCCAGCAACACTCACTGTTCACGAGTCAGCCCTGGCTACAGGCTCTGGTGGTGGACAATTTAAAGACGCCGGTTCGTTAACTGTTACTGCCAATGATGGCTTAGCAAGAATCGAAATAGGTAATACAAGCATTACACTAGCGATGCTTTTAGCGGCGTCTACAACACCAATTAATATTGCTGGTGATAACGGTACACTAACCATTACTGATTATAGCAATGGCATTCTTAGCTATACCTACACTCTTGATGCCAGGCAGGATCATGATCCTGCAGGGAATGGCAATGATGTCATTAATGATAATTTTGACATTACCGCATATGATAATGACGGTGATTCAGCCTCTATAACCTTACAAACCAACATCGTTGATGATCTTGCAGAAGCAAAAGATGATACAGACAGCGTTGAAGTATTAGTCGATAGCTTTTTAGTTGGTGGAGTTGAAGCTGTTTGGACTTCATCTACAGGAGGTGCCGACGTAGGCACATTTGATGGATTTAATGGCATAGACCCCGATGATTCAAACAATTACGGTGGCGGTAGTGACAATGACTCAGGGCATGATCAAATTCGCTGGGGTACCACTGATGGCAAACAGTCTGGTTATGGCTTTATCGATGATGATGCAACCTTAAACGGCGAAATTCAGTTAAACCAAGATATTACCCTTGGTACATTTACTCATTACAATTATACCGTTGATGGCGGCACAGCAATCACTGCGGCTACGATGACGATTACCTTTACTGTAACCGATGTTCACGGAGTAGCAACTGAAGTAACTTTAGAGATCCCATTCAGCCATAATGAGACTCCGAACAGTGACGATGCAGAAGCAAGTAAAGACATCATCGATATTGGAACACCACAAGTTACCTTTACCTATGAAGGTAACCTATACACAGTTCAAGTTGTCGGCTTTAGAGAGACAGATCAACCTAATGGAGAGGTCGTTACTCAAATTCGTACTGCGGAAGACCAATCAACTAGCTATGACGTGGTAGTCAGAATTGTAGAGGGTAGTAATTACGAACTACCTTCGACAACTGGCAATGTATTGACCAATGATATTACAGGTGCAGATACAGATATTACGGTTGTTGAAGTTGAGTCTGACTCCGGTTCTCTTGATGTAGGTGGTGCTTCAAGTACGACAATTGTAGGCTTATATGGCTCACTAACAATTAATAGCGACGGTAGCTATACCTATCAAGTTACGGCCAGCGCCAACCTTATCCCAGAGAATGCAGTAGAAGAGTTCGATTACACTATTGAAGATGCCGATGGTGATCAGTCTACAGCTACACTAACAATCAATGTTAATACTGTTGATGGTGACCTTTCACCAGTAAATCAACCTACCGTAACTCAAGATGACCGCTTGACTGTAGTTGAAGATAGTCCCCAATCAACAGGAAATGTTCTAACAGATGCAGTGACTGGAGATAGTGATCCTGATGATACGTTAACAATCGCAGGCTTTAGCATTAACGGAGCCGGTTACTCAGCAGGCACTACCATTATTCCGTTAGCTGAAGGCAGCTTCAGCTTAGATACTGATGGAACCTATACCTTCACTCCAACAGAAAACTGGAGTGGCACACTACCAACCATTACCTATACCACCAATACGGGAGCTACTGCAGATTTAGTCATTGAAGTTACAGCCAAAGCAGATGCGCCATTATTGGTGCAGAAAGGCTTCCAAAGTCTAGCTGCAATGAACTTTGAAGATGTGGAGTTAAATGGCTCAAGTTGGTCTGGTGGCATTGAAATTAATGCGGTTGAAGGTGCAAACACCATCGGTGTTTGGAATACAGCCAATAATGATGGCTTCGTCGAAGTGGGTCGCGAAGGGACTTATTTAGCAGGTGACTCTGGTAACCAGGTGATGGAAATTGAAGGTGATGATGGCGACAAAACACTATATACCGACATCGAGTGTGAGGCTGGTCGCTTTTACCAAGTAGGCTTCGATATTGCAGCCAGACTTAACAATGCTGATACCTCAGGAATGACAATATCATTAGCTCAAGTCGATGCTCAAGGTAATGTCATTGAGGGTACAGAGCAGCTACTGTATACCTTTGATCCTGAAGATAGTAACTGGTTACTCAATCAGGAAATCACCTTGCCAGTTGACACATCTGGAACCTATAGGCTCATATTCGAATCTCAAAATGATGACTCTGTAGGCGCTATTCTAGATAACCTCAGCTTTAAGGCTGTTGATAACCAAGGCTATGAAAATGATTTCGTTAAATTAAGTGAGATTGAAGCAAGCTTAGTTGACAGCAGCGAGACGCTAAATATAAGCCTGGCAGGTATTCCGAATGGATCCGAGCTAAAAGGACTATTACTCAATGGCTCAGCGATACAAGTAACCGTTAACGGTACAGTTAATCTAGATGGCTGGGATTTGAGCACGTTACAAGTTCAAGTTGCGAATTCTGGCACCTATGACTTGACAGTCACAGCAACCTCAACCGAGGCAAACAATGGTGATGTTGCCACCTCTACGGTTCCATTTGAACTCATTATTTTGGATGACCCAGATGCAATTAATGGTGCACCAGGACCTGACGGCGTAGCCCCACTAAATGTAGAGTTTGAAGCTTTTGAACAACTATCCGCTTTAAAAGCACCGAATGCACGGATTGCGAGTAATGAATCCGAGGATGATAATGTTCAATTTGCTACATCTGAAAGTGATTCAATGATCGCTGGCTTAGGTGGTGATACCTTTGTATGGGCTGAAGATGCTATTGCAGGCACCGACAGTACAGACCACATTAGCAACTTAAATATTGAAGAAGACAAGCTGGATCTGAGTGATATTTTGCAAGGTGATGACATTGATGAAATCAGTCAGTATATCAATTTCACCGATGATAATGGTTCTACAAGCATTAATATCGATACCGATCAAAATGGCAGCTTTGATCAACACATAGTGTTAGACGGTGTTGATCTTATTTCTCAATTTGGTAGTAATTCAGAAGAGATCATTAGTGGATTACTCGGAGATAACGGTGAAGGCCCTCTCATAGTAAGTAACAGCCAGGGTGATACACTCATTATTGACTCTAACGAACAGTCTCCTAATGACTTAGATAATAATGGTGTACTTAATTCACTATAGTAGCTAAGACGAAGTATGAGGGGTGTGGCAAATATCCCCCTCATGTCCGATACTAAAGAATAATAAAATCTTAAGGATAAGTCCCCAAGGTGCCAGCTTCAGCTTCTAAGAAAACTGATCAGTGGACGATATCGGCTTCTCAACGAGTTGTCGTCGATCCTCTGTTAGACAGTTTAGTTTTGCTTACTGAATATTTCGGTAGCCCCTGCTCTAGCGACTCTCTAGCCGCAGGCCTTCCTATGCAAGGCCATGTATTAACGCCTGAGTTATTGCCACAAGCAGCAGCTCGAGCAGGGTTAGCGGCTAAGCTTTCTCGTAAAGGTTTAAATGAGATCACCCCAATACTGCTACCCAGCATATTGTTACTTAAGGATAAGAAGGCTTGCCTGCTTAGAGAGCTTGATATTGAGCAAGATAAAGCGATTATTCAGCTACCAGAAACAGGTGGTGAACAGACATTATCGATTGAAGAGCTAGAGGCCATTTATGTCGGTTACCTGTTTCTTGTTAAGCAAGAATATCGTGGCGATATGGGCTTTGATGTCCACCTGCACGAGAATAAATCTCATTGGTTACTGCAGACACTTAAAGATTCTGCACCTATCTACCGAGATGCTTTAATTGCTTCGGTTTTAGTTAACCTTTTTGCACTGGTATCACCGCTGTTCATCATGAATGTATACGACAAAGTCGTGCCAAACCTGGCATTCGACTCGTTGTGGGTATTAGCCATTGGCGCAGGCATCGCTTATATATTTGATCTGATAATGCGCCAGTTACGCAGCTATTTAATTGATGTAGCTGGAAAGAAAGTTGATATTATTGTCTCATCAAAACTGTTCGCCAAAGCCGTTGGTATTCCATTAGAAAAACGCTCCCCAAGTGTTGGCGGAATGGCAAAACAACTGGGAGAGTTCGATAGCATAAGAGATATTCTCACCTCAGCAACCATCACCACCTTAGTGGATCTTCCTTTTGCACTATTTTTCTTGACCATCATCTATTTAGTCGCAGGTGATCTAGCACTTATTCCATTAGTCGGCAGCTTCATCATTATTGGTTATACCCTGATTATGCAGCCAAAATTAAAAGCTGCTATTGAAGAAACTAATAAGTTCTCAGGCTTGAAACATGGTCACCTTATTGAATCGCTATCTTCACTTGAATCAATAAAATCAAGTGGTGCAGAAGGACTTGTACAGAAAAGCTGGCAACAGATGATTGGTCATACGGCGAACTGGCAGCTAAAGGCAAAAAAAATCTCCACCTCTGTGACTAATGTCGCCACATTTGTCGTACAAACATCAGTGATTTTTGTGGTTATTCTAGGGGTTTACCGTGTTGCCGACAATGCTATTTCTATGGGTGGGATCATCGCAGCCGTTATCTTATCTAGCCGTGCTATCTCTCCAATGGCGCAATTAGCTGGACTCATGACCCGCGGCAACCAAACTGCCAGTGCACTGCGTCAGCTAAATGAGATCATGACCCAAGAAGACGAATTTGAAAATAAAGGTCACCTTGTCAGTCGTCAGCGCCTGCGCGGACAGATAAACGCTCATACTTTAGGCTTTAGTTATTCGAACTCTGAGCGCCCAATACTGCATCCAATGTCATTAAAAATTGAGCCCGGTGAGCGGGTTGCCATCATTGGTCGTAATGGTTCAGGCAAAAGTACTTTAGCTAAAATTTTAGTAGGCCTTTTTCAGCCGAGTAAAGGCAGCATCACTTACGACGGTCTCGATTCAGCTCAAATACACCCTAGTGATCTGAGACGTAACTTTGGTTACCTACCACAAGATATCACCCTGTTTCATGGCAGCATTCGCGACAACATCCTTTTTGGAACTCGCCAAGTGACCGAGCATCAACTGATAAGAGCAGTCCAGCTATCAGGCGTTAACTTGTTTACCAACTTAGAATCTGAAGGGCTCGACCAACAAGTAGGTGAAGGTGGACGAGAGTTATCACGTGGTCAACGACAGACCATAGCATTAGCCCGAGCCACTTTGAATGACCCACCAGTACTGCTGATGGATGAACCCACTGCCAGTTTAGATGCTAGAGCTGAAAAACAGTTTATCCAAGCGATGCACAATGTCAGCCGAGACCGAACGCTACTGCTCATTACTCACAAAATGCACCTACTTAATCTAGTCGATCGCATTATTGTATTAGATCGTGGCCACATTGTTGCTGATGGTGCAAAAGCTGACGTGCTTAAGAAACTGAATGAAGGGCTACTTGCAGGAGTGCCCAATAAATGAGTAAACACCTCACTTCACAAGACTTAGAGATGGTTGATGATGTCTATGGCGCGATGATGACTGACGCGCCAGCCAGTCACCGATTAACCATTTGGGCACTTACAGCTCTGGCTTTCACCTTTTTAATTTGGGCCTATTTTGCAGAGTTAGACCAAGTAACGACGGGGATGGGTAAAGTCATTCCCTCTTCGCAAATACAGGTTATACAGAGTTTAGATGGCGGTATATTGCAAGACATGTACGTGCAAGAAGGTTTAATTGTAACAAAAGGCCAGCCCCTTGCACGTATTGATGCAACTCGCTTTCAATCTGACTTTGCGCAACAGGAGCAAGAGGTAAATAGCCTGCTTGCCAATGTTATTCGACTAAAGACAGAACTGAACAGTATTACTATTTCCAGTATCGGTTCTGATTGGCGTGAACAGGTAAAAATATTGCCTCAAGCGTTAGTCTTTCCTCAGTTATTAGAAACCAATGAGCCAGAGCTAACCAAGAGACAACGCGAAGAATACCTAGGCCGTATTGATAACCTCAGTAACCAGCTCGCGATCCAAGCTAGACAGATCCAGCAACGTAACCAAGAGATCCAAGAACTAGCCTCAAAAATTAGAACACTTACTACTAGTTTCCAGTTGGTATCTAGAGAGCTAGAGCTTACAAGACCACTTGCAGACAAAGGAATTGTGCCTGAGGTTGAGCTGCTTAAATTGCAACGTGTGGTCAATGACATTCAAGGTGAACTCTCCTCCTTAAGGTTATTAAGACCAAAAGTAAAATCAACCATGGATGAAGCGATATTAAAACGTCGTGAATCTGTACTGATTTTTGCCGCTGATACTCGCGCCCAGTTAAATGAAATGCAAACTAAATTGTCACGTATGAATGAAGCACAAGTGGGCGCCCAAGATAAGGTCAGTAAAGCAGAAATTGTCTCACCGGTTAACGGCACCATTAAGTCAGTGCACATCAACACGCTTGGCGGTGTTGTGCAGCCCGGTGTCGATATCATTGAGATCGTTCCATCAGAAGACAAACTACTGATCGAAACCAAGATTGTTCCAAAGGACATTGCCTTTCTACATCCTGGGCTACCAGCAGTAGTCAAAGTCACCGCTTATGACTTTACTCGTTATGGTGGGCTAGACGGCGTTGTAGAGCACATTAGTGCCGATACAACCCAAGATGAAGAGGGTAATAGTTTCTATATTGTAAAAGTTAGAACGGAGTTTTCTAGCTTAACAAAGGACGATGGCACGGAAATGCCTATCATACCAGGGATGTTGACCTCGGTTGATGTAATTACTGGGCAGAGATCCGTTTTAGAGTACATACTTAATCCAATATTACGGGCTAAAGATACCGCGCTCCGAGAGCGTTGAAGCCCAATAAAAAACGACCTGGAGGGGTTAACATGGACACCAGCACAATACGGCAGGTAAAACGTAGTGCAATTGCACTCGCCGTTGGCGCGCTGATATTACCAGCAGCGGCTTATAGCCAAACGTTGGAACAAGCAGTAGCGCACACATTAGATACGAACCCTGAAATACGGATCGCATTTAACCGCTTTAAAGCGCGCGAAGAGCAAGTCAACCAAGCAGTAGCCGGTTATATGCCGACGGTAGATATCTCAGGAGGCTATGGTTGGGAACAAACCAATAGCCCATCGACTCGTCGTCGTGCAGGACAAGGCGAAGTCGATTCTGACGGCGTGATTGAGCTAGAAAGAGGCGAAGCAGGTTTTAGTATCAAGCAGATGCTTTTTGACGGTTTTTATACCAGCAGTGAAGTTGATAGATATAGCTTTGAAGCGAGTGCAGAGCAGTGGGCACTATTTGCTGCCGCCGAAGATATGGCACTGGACGTTGTTAAGGTTTACACCAATTATATTCGCAGTGAGCAAGTACTGACATTGGCCGAGAAAAACCTTGAAAGCCATAAAGATATTTATGATCAAATTAAACAGAGAACCGATTCAGGCTTAGGTTCGACCGCAGATCTATCACAGATCACCGGCCGTCTAGCCCGCGCTAACGCCAATGTTATCTCTGCGCGTAATAATTTCTACGATGCCAAGTCGCAGTTTGTTCGTATCGTAGAGCAACAACCAGAAGATATGATTGTACCTGTACCCGATGCCGATATGTTACCTGTCGACTTACAAACCAGTGTCATGATGGCGCAAGAGAATCATCCTATTTTGAAGTCGGCTTCAAGTGATATTTTTGCTGCCGAGAATGAACGAGAATCTGCCCAATCAAATTACTATCCCAAGTTTACCTTAGAGCTAGATGGTAACTGGAATAATGATATTGATGGTGAAGATGGCGCTGGTGCATTTCAAAATGTAGGCGGTCACAACAACGATCTAGTCGCTATGATCAGGGTTAAATATAACCTGTTTGCAGGTGGTCGTGATTTAGCTCGAGAAAAAGAAGCTGCCTACAAAATAGGTGAAGCGAAAGAGATCCGTCAGCGAGCTCATAGACAAGTGGTTGAAGGTGTCAATCTAGCTTGGAATGCATACGAGTTGCTTACCCCGCAAAAGATGTACATTCGTGATCATGTCATTGCAGCAAAAGACACTCAAGTTGCTTATAGTCAACAGTTCAATTTAGGCCAACGTACATTGCTGGATCTGCTAGATACAGAAAATGAGCTATTTGAAGCACGAAAAGACTACTTAGAATCTGAGTACGATGAAATAGTGTCCCAGTATCGTGTTCTTAATGCCACTGGACAGTTGCTCGACTCATTAAGAGTCACACGTCCAGATGTATGGCAAGGTGAGCGTGATTACGAAGGAGGAGTACCGCAATGAGAACCCTAATTATATTATTGAGTTTCGCTATATTAGGTGGCTGCTCAATGCGTGACACCGTATCAATGGATACACCAACGAAGCAGGTGCATGACTTAAATGACATCGACCATGATGGTGTAATTGTAGCCAGAGAACGCTGCACAGAAACTGAACTCGGAGCGACGATCGATAACTACGGTTGCGGTAAAATCAAACCGATTAACGAGCGTCAAGAGCTAAAGATTTTGTTTGCTAATGACTCTTACTACATCGATCCTGTGTATTATACCCAAGTCGAAATTATCGCTACTTTCATGCAAAAATTTCCCAACACACAAGCCGTGATTGAAGGGCACTGTAGTAAGACGGGTAGCCACGAGCACAATCAAGAGTTATCACAAAACAGAGCCAACGCAGTAAGTGCACTGCTTAGCGAACGCTTTGATATTGAATCGTCTCGATTAAGTGCTGTAGGATATAGTTTTGATCGCCCAATCGATCCCACTCATACCGCAGCAGCACATAAGGTGAACCGTAGAGTTATCGCAGAGCTAACTGGTGATGACACCACCGCTGATATGAAATGGCATATATATACTGTAGATGAAGTGACTAAGTAGGAGACTCTCTAACGTCATATGAATGGCAGGCTTTATAAATTACAAAAATTAAAAAAAGTCTGCCAATTCACTTTGACTGGATTGGCTTTGTCTGTGTCCTCACTTTATCTGGATGCAGACCCAATACCGCAGTTAGACGAAGCCCACATAACCCAAACCATAGAGTCTCAATATGGAGAACGGGCGGGAAAACGCATTAGGGCTTGGTTTAAAATAATTGATGAAGCTAAGGGGCTACAAGATAGCGATAAAATATTAATGGTTAATAATTTTTTTAACCTTTTTCATTTTGTCGACGATATAAAACTTTGGGGAAATAAGAATTATTGGGCAACACCAATGGAATTTATTGGTGTTAGTGGTGGCGATTGCGAAGACTTTTCTATCGCAAAGTATTTCACGTTGCTGCAGCTTGGCGTTTCAGAAGACAAATTACGTATTACCATGGTTAAGGCGACGAGTGTTAACCAATACCATATGGTGCTTGCGTATTATGAAACTCCCTCCTCTATTCCTCTCGTTTTAGATAACCTTGATAAATCTATAAAACCAGCAACTCAGCGTAAAGATCTTATACCGGTATACAGTTTTAACGGTCGACAATTGTGGCTAAATAAAGAAAAAGGACGAGGCGTTCTAGCAGGCTCTTCATCGAAACTTGCGAAATGGAATGACCTAAAGCATCGTTTAGGTGTTGAACGACTAAAGCAACCTAAACTAAAACTGGAGTAGTTAACAAGATGACACTGTTTCGACAGATATACACACTTCTGTTTGCACTGTTTTTACTAGTAGTAGCGAGTTTAGGTTATGTGCAATTTACCGAGACCCAAAGCTTTCTAACTAAGCAGATGGAGTCTGACCTCAACAATACCAGTAACTCTCTCGGTATAATGCTGGTACCTGATTTAGAGGCTGGCGACATCGTCGGTGCAGAAACCTTAATTAATGTAATCTTTGAAGGTGGCTATTACCAAGAAGTAAAACTAACTTGGTTGGTTGATGGCAAACAACAGGTTTGGCAAAACCCACTCACTATCGAAGGTGTGCCGCAATGGTTTATTGACCTTGATCTGTTTGACACCATTCGCCGTGAAAGCACCATTACAACGGGTTGGATCCAACTTGCTAGACTTGAAATAACTGCTCACCCAGGTTTTGGCTACCATGAACTATGGCGCACAATGACTAACGCGATTATGGTTTTCTCAGTACTATTTTTAATCGCTATTATCCTCGCTCGCGTCGGCTTAACTTGGATTTTAAGACCACTGCATGATATTGCAGAACATGCCAAGGAGATTGCTAATAGAAAGTTTGGTCCAGATATGACTGTACCCAAGACCCGAGAGTTAAAGTCGGTGGTACAAGCTTTCAATAGCATGTCAGCTCAACTTAAGCAGATTTTCAGTTCTCTCGATGAAGAGGTTGGTGAGCTCAGAAAGAAAAACCTTGTTGACCAAGTATCTACTCTACCTAATCGCCAATATATGATGGGCAGGCTCAGCGGCTGGCTAAGTGAACCTAAAAATGGTGCACTGATCATGGCCAAAATGGATTGGTTGGAAGAGGTGCACAGTAAGTACGGTTATCAAGTTCGAGATGAGACCATCAAACTGTTATCACAGAAGATGAAGCAACATTTAGATGGCGTTAGCACTTCTGTCATTGCGCGCATCGCAGCCTATGAGTTTGCATTCTTGATTACGAGCTCAGAGCATGAGCAGACCAGTAAATACCTACAAACTCTTATCCGCACCATTAACCAAGAGATCTCTAAAGCAGGCTGTAAGCCTAACGAAGGGTTTGCACTTGGTATTGCCGAGCGTAAGGGGCAAATGACGGTAAGTGACATTTTAGCTCAGGCTGATAATGCGCTACAAAAATCATTGCAAGAAAACAAAGTCTTCCATTGGTTTGAGACCAGTGAAAAGCAGTTGTTCACCCGTGAGCAATGGCGCGAACATTTAAGCAGCGCAATTAGTGCTGGTAAATTTAAGTTCAAATGGCAACCAATATTGCTTAATGACAATGACGCCGTATTACAAAGAGAGCTCTATTGTCAGCTCGAAATAGGTGAAAAGAAGATATTTGCTGGTCAATTCATGCCCTACATTGAGCTATTGTCTTTAGGAAGCTTGCTCGATAAGTGCTTAATAGACACCATCAGCACCAGAGCACTGCTGGATCGAAACTTCGAACCTATCGCGATTAACCTGACTTTCGAGAGTATTAACGATACAGAGTTCCACCAGTGGCTTAATAAGTTACTGCGTTCATCAGCTTTAAGAGAACGCATCTGTTTTGATATCCCAGAAGCTGCTGTATATAGCAGCCCAGAAGCCTGTGAAGCTCTGTGTACCATCATTAGAGATAACGGTGCACATTTTGGCATTGATCATTTTGGTCGTCAGTTTGGCTCAATGAGCTACTTACAGAACTTACGACCAAGTTACGTCAAACTCGACCAGTCTTTCGCCTATTATGATGAAAGTGAGCATAGTAGTGAATTGTGCCGTGCGCTGATTAACGTGGCTAAAGGGTTAGATATTGAGGTGATAGTCACCGGTATTGAGGAGAGGGCTCAACTAGAACGCTTTGTGCCTTTAAAAACCAACGCCTATATGGGCTATGTTTCGCCACCTGTGGATATAGAGCTATAGCAAGAACAGCTTAAGTCAATCCATAAAGGCCTCATTAGAGGCCTTTTTTGTGAGAAATAGCCAGCCTTCAGCACAACACAATCGACCACAAACAGATAAATATGAAGTCGAAACATGACTCATGTACAATTCAAGCAACACTTGTAAATAAACAACATTAAGAAGCTGGGTTATTGCTTTTGTTTGCAACAAGGCTTAACTTTTTAGCTAAATGACTTTTGATACGGCAAACACACCATACATTATGCTATTCGGTCACGAACAGAAATGGTGACACAGATACTCACCAATAATCACGTAAAGAGTGTTTTTAAATAGTTGCGTAAAATCAATCTAATGGAATAATATTTTGTTCATTCTTTCAAAGGTTTCTAACTCTTATTGCTCTCTCAATAAGCCAGCAAATGTTATGAACACTGACCTTTGCTCCCTATTTCGATATATTCTCAGAACGCTTACGTTGGTTTTTATATTATCTCCTACGCTAGCCTCTGCCTCTGACATCGCAAGCAGTGTAGCGGGCGGAGTTGATAACCGACTGACTAACGGTGGCTATTTTGAGTTAGGAGCCAGCGTTTATGGTGTCAACAAGGTTGATATTCGACAAACGGAGCACCAAGCGATACAACCCTCGTTATTAATCAGTGGTATGTATCAATATAATGGTCTTTTTGTTGAAATGGTTCATCAATCTCAAGATGGTATCAACCTAGGCTACAACTTTTGGAACTCTGAAAACTGGTCACTAGATCTACTCTTCGCCAATCTAAAAAGTTCATGGTCACGCCCTGAAGGCATTGATCCCGCAACACTCAATGAGGCCGATCGTAACGCCTACCTGATGTCTGAAGAGTCGATTTATGTTGGAGCTGGTTTTCGCGCCACTCGCTATTGGGATGACCACTACGTATTCCAATATAGAATAGTGAGCGACTATTACGATGACCAAGGGATACAGAGCTCTGCACGATTAGGAAAGTCTTGGCAAATACGCAACTGGAACTTTCACGCATTAGGCAGCGTTGAATACTCATCTGCAACATTGAACCAGCACCTTTTTGGTGTAAGCAGTGATGAGGCAACAGCACTCTTTCCACAATACCAACCTGAGAGTTCATTTAGTTACGGGGTAGAACTCGGCGTCGCCTACCCAATTAGCGAAAGCTTTGTATTTCGAGCGATGTATCGTATCAATATGCTCTCAGACGAAGTCACCAATAGTCCTTTTAATGAGGCTGATCACGTGTCGTTTTTTAACGCATCAATCAGCTATGTATTTTAGGTGGCTTATGAATAGATTTTATTCCTGGTTGCCGCTAATCTTATTTGCAGCCCCGTCGATAGCCTCAGAGCATAAACAACCTATCACTTTCACTGCAACACCAGAGCAATGTGTTGCTTTGCACAAAGGACAGATTTGCTATCAAGATGTATTATTTCAATGGCAAACACCGGCTATTGGTCGCTTTTGCCTAATGTTGTCACCAAGTCAGCAACCATTAATCTGTTGGGATGGAAAAACGCTACAACAATTTAAATACAGCTTCGAAAGTGACTCAACCACTATATTCAAGTTAGTAAATCAAGATGACTTAAATGCTGTTGCTGAGGTAAAGGTTGTCGTCACTTGGGTTTACAAAGCCCCAAAGCAAAGTCCATCTGGCTGGAGATTATTTTAATAATGGCTAATGTGAAACACATATTGGTTGTCGAAGATGATAGCTCTCTGGCTGAGTGGATAAGTGATTACCTACTCGACCATGGATATAGTATTACTGTCGCAAATCAGGGCGATTATGCGCTAGCAATGATCGCAGAAGAGCGACCTGATTTAGTGCTCTTAGATGTCATGCTGCCCGTTAAAAATGGCTTTGACGTCTGTAAAGAAGCTCGGGCTTTCTATACGGGGCCAATTCTATTTATGACCGCTTGTGTTGAAGATGGTGATGAAATTCAGGGGCTAGAGGTGGGCGCTGATGATTACCTGACTAAACCTATTCGACCACAAGTCATGCTTGCTCGAATCAAAGCCTTACTGCGCCGCGCGACTGACGATAATATAAAACAACAACTGGTATTCGACTCTTTAATCCTAAATGCAGCGGCTAAATCTGTCACCATTGACCAGCAAGTCTTAGATCTAAATGCAAATGAGTTTGATGTTTTATGGTTACTGGCTCTGAAGGTTGGCACAGTCGTTAGCCGTACCGATTTAATTGCCGAGCTCAGAGGCATTGAATATGACGGCTTTGATCGCTCTATCGATATCCGCATATCACGTCTACGTAAAAAACTACATGAGGCCAAAAACCAGCCCTATAAGATCAAGACTATTAGGGGTAAGGGTTATCTATTTTGCCGTGAAGATGAATCATAGCTATCGATATACAGTTCTATAACTAGGTCATATCAATGAAAAAACTAATCATTTCTCTCATCCTGGTAGTGCTTGCCTCCATTATCAGTTTAGGCTGGTCAATTAGTGAATTTGCTACATTACAAAACCCTGATACTGATAGCACTAGCACTAACGAACAGTTAGCCGCATTAAAATTAGTAGGCGTTACACTATCACGCACACTTGCTAACGACGAAGCTAATCAACAAGGATTTGTCGACAATTGGAATCAACATAACCAACAGCAGATGTCACTCACCCCAAAGGTTGAATTTATACTGCCACCCTCATTAAAACTACAGTTTAATAATGAAAAGGCCCTAGCGCTGGAGTCTGACGAAGGTATATCACTGCACTACCTAATACCTGATACTGGCCAAGTGCTCAATATCAAAACCCAACTCACATCACCTGAAGAAAAAAGCTTTGACCTCAATAAGCTTTATACCATGTTGTTTTATATTGGTGTCGTGGCGATATTATTAGTATGGGTATCTCCGCTTATCAGGCAATTATTAACCCTAAGCAAAACAACTCAAGCATTTGGCATGGGTGAGTTACAACAGCGAATTGACGTCAAAAAAACCTCCTATATCGCAACCATCGAAACAGAATTTAACCGTATGGCTGATCGTATTCAGCAACTAATTGATGACAATAAACTATTAAGTAGAGCTGTATCTCACGACCTAAAAACACCTATAGCGCGTTTGCGTTTCGGCATTGAAGCACTTGAAGAAACTCAAAATGAGCAACTGCGGGTTAAGTATTTTAAGCGACTAAATCGCGATATTGATGCAATGGAGGAATTAGTTGCAACACTATTGAACTATGCACGCCTTGACCAAGCGAATATTCAGCCTGAATTGCAATCTGTAGAACTTAATGCCTGGTTAGAAAGGAAACTAGTTGGACACGCCGACAATCGCTTACAACTTGAATATATTCCCGCATCACAATCTATAATGATCAATACAGATCCTAAATATCTATCAATGCAAGTTGCCAACTTGCTCAGCAATGCAGCACGCTTTGGTCAGTCAAAAATTAAGGTTCGATTAGAACTTACCGACAACGCGACTTGGCTGCACGTTGAAGATGATGGCCAAGGAATCGCCGAAACTGAAACCGAACAAGTGGTTAAGCCTTTTGTCCGAGGGCAGCAGAGTCGAGGCAATGCGGGCCACGGTATGGGACTCGCCATCGTCAAACGCATTGGAGATTGGATGGGATCAGAACTTGTTATTGGCCGCTCAATTGAGTTAGGTGGGGCAAAAATGTCACTCAAATTTAAATGATTAGCCTTAGCTAGCACGGATGCTTTTACAAATACTAAAAACGCCCTCATTGAGGACGTTTCCATATGAACCTACGATAATCGCTATTTAACTGTCAGTAGAGACGTTGCTTAAAATGTAATGAGTATCATAGATACGTGCCCCAGAGTTCGCAGGGTGCTGTTTAAGCCCTGTGACCTCAACAACCGTAGATGTCTCTTTATCAATGGTAGAACTACCCCACAGAATATCACTAGTGGTAGTGCCTGCACCAAATTGGCCAACCGAATCTCGGTTAGTTTGCTCATTGGTAAAGGTAAAATAAGGGTAACCTGCTTTTTGGCACAACTCTGCAGATTTCAACATGACATACTTACGTGTCAGCGCCCTATCGGTATTAGTATTGCCCACAAAGCTTATTTGCCAGCTATCAGCGGCAATTTGCATCGTTTCAAACCCTTTACCGAAGGTCCAAAAACTCTTCTCGGTATCATAAGGAGTTGCACAAGCCGTTAGGACGACCGCCAATGCGATGCCGACAGATAGGTTCTGTAATGTTTGTTTTCTTTGTGATAGTTTTTTCAATAATGTCATCATCTTTCCCCCTAGGATATTAGAAACTGTAGTTAACACCTAAGGTTGTTACCCATTGGTTTTTACTATCAATCAGCGGCGAGTCAGCCATGTCAGATCCTAAACGTGAATAACCTGTTGCTTGAGTAATATCTAAGTGCTCACTAATCGGAACCACCATCGCATAGCCGACTTTATAAGCGAATGCACCATCAGCCTGATATACAGGACGTTGTGCAGTAGCGTCAGATTTCGACACACCAGCGTAGTAATTAACGTAGTCTTTGCTAAAGTAATGCACCCCAGCGTAAGGCACAAAATCTGCAAAACCGATATTCATAGGCTGATAGTAAGTAACATCCGCTTGGAAGCCATCATAAACGCCCGTTACGTCATGCTGAAACTTAGTTGATAGCGTGCCTTGTCCTAAGTGAATATCGGCATTTAAGCCCAGATCACCACTAATTTTACGATCCTTCATACCTTTTAATATATCGGCATCATCTGCATCAAAAGCTGGGTTGGCAGTCGCAAAAACACTGAAGTTTACCGTGCTATCGTTTGAGCCAAAGAAGCGGTAATTCACACCGGCAAGATCAGCATTAAAGTCCTCACCGTGATAACCACCATTTAAATAAAAACCCGTTTTATGATCTTGGCCTTTGTAAAACTCACTGCCAGTAGCAGCACCAGCGCCAGCAAAAAACTGCCCTTGATGGCTATATATGTTGCCGTTGCGAATATAGGTATTACCGCCCTCTGCGAATGCGGCATTAGACAATAAGATAGCTGAGATAGCGAAATAGATTTTATTCATGGAGTTAGTCCTTTTACATCGTTCAAATGATAGTGAGCTCACTATATTTGATGTCGATTTAGGACTCTGTATCCAAATGTATCCTGAGAAACAATCTGCAGATACATCCTTGAGAAGCTGCTCCCCAGTAAGGTAACCAGTCGTTAAAGTGGGACGCTTTTCTTTTTTAATCCAAACGGAAAACCTCTTGATTTCTCAAGAGGTTTTCGAAAGTGGCCAGTCGTTAATGTTGGATTCAAATACTTTCTTTATAACGAACTAACAGAAAAGCCCTTCGATTACTCGAAGGGCTTAATGCAAAGTGGTCGGTCGTTAAAGCTGGATTCGAATCTCTTTTCCTCGCTAAAACGAAAAAAGCCTCTTGATTACTTTAGCGGCATATCGAAACCGGTCGGTCGTTAAAGCTGGATTCGAATCTCTTTTTTTATCCAAACGAAAAAAGCCTCTTGATTTCTCAAGAGGCTTTTCGAAAGTGGTCGGTGATAGAGGATTCGAACCTCTGACCCTCTGGTCCCAAACCAGATGCGCTACCGGGCTGCGCTAATCACCGTAAACTCTTTTTTTAAATTGCTAAATACCGAGTAAACTCACTATTTATTAATGTGGTCGGTGATAGAGGATTCGAACCTCTGACCCTCTGGTCCCAAACCAGATGCGCTACCGGGCTGCGCTAATCACCGAGTCTAAATTAGATATTTAAAGAGGGTCACCCTCTGCTTCGCTTCTTATCACAATCCTGATGCGTTACCAGGATGCGCTAATCACCGAGCTTTTTACTTTAAAACTTCACAAGGAAAATGGGGTGACTGATGGGGCTCGAACCCACGACAACCGGAATCACAATCCGGGGCTCTACCAACTGAGCTACAATCACCACTGCTTATTTCCTACTAACAAAACTTTCGTTTCCAATCTGGTGCACCCAGAAGGATTCGAACCCTCGGCCTCACCCTCCGGAGGGGTGCGCTCTATCCAGCTGAGCTATGGGTGCCTGCCTTGTTAGCGCCGCATATAATATGGATAAATAGCCCCCCCGTCTACACTTGATTTGCTTTTTTTTACCTGTTTGCTCAAGAATTGAGTGATTAGTATGCTTTTAAAGCATCGCTGTACAAAATAAAGCCTTGGATATAAAGATTTTTCATGTTATTTATATTGATTAGCTCAATTCCAGATCAGAATAAAAATAGCGCTTGGCGGAAATGCATGTTTAGGGAAGAAACATCGCAGTCGACAGAAACTGTGAAATTAAATAAAAGGATTGCACGCTTAAAAGTATTGGCTCAAAAATACAAGCGCGCAGAAGTCACCCAAAATGCTTTGTTAGATATTTCTAACTTCGCAGCAAGCGTCAGCACACCTGAAGAGTTCTATTCATCTCTGCATCAATCACTCAAGAAGCTAATTCCTGCTGACAATTTTTTTATCGCAACGCTTAACCCAACGACAGAAAGAATTGAAGTTCCTTTTTTCGAAGATGAAAAAGATCTCCACCCTGAAGATTGCTACCCAGAAGAAGACCTATCCGACATGCTCTATAGTGGCTTAACCGGATATGTACTTAAAACAGAGCAGGCGTTAATTTGTAATAACGATACCTACACAGAGCTGGTCGCCTCGGGCGTCATTGTTCCACGGGGCAGTGATTGTCATCAATGGGTTGGTGTGCCAATTAAAAGTGTAGAAAACACCACTGGTGTGCTTGTGGTGCAAAGCTATCACCCCGATACCTATTACGGTGATATGGAATTAGAACTAATGACATTCATTAGCCACCACATATCAGCGGTGATTGAACGTCTGCAATATCAAGAACAACTCGAACTTGCCATCGAGACTCGCACTAAAGAGCTGAGTATTGCTTATAACAAGCTAAAACTTGAAGTCTATGAAAGACGAAGAGCCGAACGATTACAAAAATCTCTGTTTGAGATTGCCGATCTTGCGACTTCAAACATTGATAACCTTGAGTTTTACGAAGAGCTTCATCGGGTTATTAGCCATTTAATTCCAATTAATAATTGTTTTATCTCATTGCTTAATGACGAACGGGATTCACTAAGTTTCCCCTACTTTGTTTCGCAGTTTGATCTACCATCACCTAAACCACGGGCTATCAGCGATGGCTTAACCGAGTATATTTTACTTAATCAAAAGCCGAGACTATTAGAGCGCAGTGATATCGATGCCCTTATTCAGTCTGGTGAGCTTTACTGTGAAGCACCTGAGTTAAACGACACTCAGGAGATCAATCAGTGGATAGGCTTACCACTATTCATTCACGGTGAAGTTAGAGGTTCGCTAACGATTTACAGCTATAGTTATAGCCAAAACTATCAAGAAAAAGACCTCGAACTATTGACGTTTGTATCGCAACATATTGCGACTGCTATAGAGAAAAAACTGTCGGCTGAATCATTACAAATTAGCTACGAACAACTTGAAGAAAAGATTAATGAGCGAACTCAAACGTTGGCTTGTGTCAACGGTGATCTTGAAAAAGAGATAAGCCAACGTAAGCGTATCGAGCGTCAATTAGTCCATGATGCCAAGCATGATAACCTCACTGGTTTACCAAATCGTGCCATGTTTATGGAACGCTTATCGCAATCAATTAAGCATGTTCGCCGCCATACTCTCGACAAGTTCGCCGTACTGTTTATCGATATGGATAGGTTTAAACTACTTAACGATACCTTAGGTCACCTAGAAGGCGACCGCTTTCTTATCGAAACAGCAAAACGTCTTAAACTGTGTATTCGCAATAATGACATGTTAGCCCGTTTAGGCGGTGATGAGTTTGTGATTTTACTCGATTCTGTTGGTAGCCAAAAAGATGCTGAAGATGTCGCAGAGCGGGTATTACTTGAGTTATCACGGCCCTATACATTGGCCAATCAGCAACTCAACTCTAGCGCAAGCATAGGTCTCGCCATGAGCGGGCAAAACAATTCAGATACCAGCGAATCAATTCTGCGCAATGCTGACAACGCAATGTATCAAGCAAAATCTAAAGGTAAAGGCTGCTACGTACTCTTTGATCAAGGCAGTAATAAACAGCATGTGCAGGAGCTTGAGCTAGAAAACGAGCTTAAAGTTGCACTAGAGAACGGCGATCTACAGTTGAGTTACCTGCCCATTATGGAGCTAGATTCCGAGAGGGTCATTGCATTTGAACCAAGGCTTTTTTGGCAGCACCCAACCTTAGGCAAAGTAAAGCAAATACAGCTCAACAACATTGCAGAGCATTGCAATATGCTTATTGAGCTTGATAACTACATGTTGGCAATGATTAACGACGGCTTTCATTCGTTAGAGCAGCGCTTTGGGGTGGACTTCCACATACAAGTATCGATATCCAGTCAGCATTTGAACCATAAACATGCACTCAGAGCGCTAAAGAATAAGGTAAAGCAGTGTCACTTTGATCTAACCAAGCTAACGCTATTTTTCAACGAAAAAGAGTTTGTCCAAAACGCCAATAACCATATCAATGCTTTTGAACAGCTCAATGGTCTCAACGTGCAACTCGGTATCGATGGTTACGGCAGTGCCCATAGCGCGATAAGCAGCTTAACCTTCTTACCCATTCAGTCGTTAAAGCTAGACTCTAGTTACGCCACTCATCTTGAGAGTGAGCAACACTTAAAGCTCATCAAGGCATATTACAGTGCAGCTAGAGCATTAGAACTGGAAATATTTGCAGTAGGGGTTGCAACTAAAGTGCATTGCCAAGTGCTATCGGATATAGGGTTTGAAAAGGGACAAGGAATAGCACTTGGAAAAGTGTTTGAACTCGATAATACCAGCAGTCAAGTTTGTGCATAACGCAGCAGTTTATTCGCTGCTGCGTCTGCGCATTAACTACTTCTTAAACATATCTCTCAGGTTTGCAATATTGGCCTTACCTGACTGCTGACGCTGTTCTGCACTTTGGGCTGGCTTTCTATTTTCCCAAATCAAGTCATCTTGCGGCAACTCCATTAAGAAACGACTTGGCTCACAACGAATAGTCTCACCAAACTGACGTCGTTCACGGCAGATAACAAACCATAACTCTTTTTGTGCTCGGGTGATCCCTACGTAAGCTAAGCGACGCTCTTCATCAACATTATCTTCATCAATGCTACTTTGGTGTGGCAAAATTCGCTCTTCAGCCCCCACCATAAACACGTAAGGGAACTCCAACCCTTTTGATGCATGCAGTGTCATTAGTTGTACTTGATCACCGCCCTCGTCTTCACTATTGCGTTCCATCATGTCACGCAGCGTTAGCCTAGCGACCACTTCAGGTAGCGTCATCCCTTCATCAAGCTCATCACCTTCAAGCATCTCTGTTACCCAACGATAAAGCTCAGAGATATTCTTCATCCGCATCTCTGCGGCTTTAGCACTGGTGCTAGTCTCGTATAGGTAATCTTCGTAATTTATATTACGGATCAACTGCTTGACAGCTTCTACTGGATCGCCGCGCTCAGCACAATCCCCCGTCTCCACCACAAAGCGGCCAAACTTATACAACGAAGCCATAGCCGCTGGCGGCAGTTCATGGTTAAGGTCTGCTTCAAAAATAGCGGCAAACATCGAAATCTGTTTCTTATTGGAGAAGTTACCTAAGCGCTCTAATGTGGCAGGACCGATCCCTCGCTTCGGCAAGTTAACTATCCGTAAAAAAGCATTATCGTCGTCAGGATTCACCACCAAACGCAGGTAAGCCATGATATCTTTGATCTCTGCACGACCAAAAAATGAGGTGCCACCACTGAGCTTGTAGGGAATACGGTTAGTCATCAACGCTCGCTCAAGTAAACGAGACTGATGGTTACCCCGATACAAAATGGCGTAGTCACCATATTGTGTTCGACCAACAAACTTATGCCGGATCATCTCCGCGACGACTCGCTCAGCTTCCTGCTCCTCATTGGCAGCTATCAGCACGCGAATAGGTTCACCATAAGCCAGCTCACTAAACAGGGCTTTTTCATAAACATGCGGGTTATTAGCAATTAAGATATTGGCCGCACGCAAAATGCGCTGACTAGAGCGATAGTTCTGCTCCAGCTTAATCAGTTTCAATTTAGGGAAATCTTTACCAAGTAACACCAAGTTCTGCGGTTTAGCACCACGCCAGGAGTAGATAGACTGATCATCATCACCTACCACGGTAAAACGCGCTCGATCTCCCACCAGCAGTTTAACCATCTCATACTGACTGGTATTGGTATCTTGGTACTCATCCACCAGCATATATTGGATGCGAGTTTGCCAGCGCGTTCTGACCTCTTCATTTTGCCTAAGCAGTAATGTCGGCAATAAAATAAGATCATCAAAATCAAGCGCATTGTAGGCTTTCATATGTTGCGCGTAACGATGATACAACACAGCAAACAGCTGCTGCTGTTCATCTTTGGCAATTTTTGATGCTTGCGCAGGGATCACCAAATCACCTTTCCAATTAGAAATGGTGGTGGCTAGCAATCGCAGCAAGTCCTTGTCTTCATCCAGCTCATCAAGAGTCAATTCTTTAAGCAACGCCAAGGTATCTTGATCATCAAACAGTGAAAAACCAGGCTTTAAGCCCACCACTTTATGTTCGCGCTTAATAATCTCTAATCCAAGAGTATGAAAGGTTGAGATCCACAGACCACGGGCTTCTTTGCGCCCCATAGACTGCGACACACGCTCTTTCATCTCACGTGCTGCCTTATTGGTAAACGTCACCGCAGCAATATTGCGCGCCTTATAGCCACACTTTTCCACCAGATAAGCGATCTTATTAATAATCACTCTGGTTTTGCCACTACCTGCACCAGCAAGCACTAAACAGGGACCACTAACATAGTGAACCGCGTCATTTTGTCCGGGATTGAGCTTCATCTGTACTTAACAACCAAGATATTAAAAGGAAGGCACTAAAAAACGAATGATAGCAGAAAGCCAATAGCTAACGAAAAGTTATCAGAAAAATCCTCTGACGATAGACTATATTTAAAAACAAACTTATACCATTACAGTGTAAAGAGCCGCCTCGTCCACGATTATTTCTTGCTTATCCACAAAGTGAACACTACACTAATGAATGAACGTTCATTCATTATATATCGTATTTATGTCAAACAAACGTGATTTAATTTTAAGAGCCTCTGAAAAGATTATCGCCACGGGCGGGATTCAAGGACTTTCTATGCAGCAAGTAGCGAACGAAGCTGGCGTTGCTGCAGGCACTATCTACCGCTACTTTAAAGACAAAAATGAGCTCATTATAGAGCTTAGAAAAGATGTCTTAGCTCAAGTCGCGGCACATTTATTGGCAGACCACCAGCAAGGGACTTTAGAGCAACGCTTCAAGCGGATCTGGCTCAGGATGCATTACTTTGGCAGAGAGCGTTCACCGACCAATTTAAGCTATGAGCAATATGCACATCTACCCGAGAGCAATACCGATGAGATCCGTCATCTAGAGTTCACTCTGTTTGCGCCGCTGCATCAGTTATTTGAAGAGGGTAAAGCTCTAGGTATTATGCAGCCTCTGAACTCGCGCGCCCTCTATGCACTATCTATGGAGCCAGCTATGGCACTCGCTCGCACCACACGACGCGGACTCATTCAGTATGAAACTCATGAGATCGAACTAGTTTGCGACCTATGCTGGAAATCAACTTTACTCCCAACTCAATCTACTCACTAAAGGAGCTGTCAGGACATGAAAAAATGGACCCTGGTAATGTTAGTTATCGCTGTGTTGGCATTTGGATCTGTCATCGGATTCAATCTATTTGTTAAAGGCAAGATTGCCGATGCGATTGCCAATATGCCGGAAGCTATTGCTCCGGTAACCGCAATGACTGTTGCGCCCGATTCATGGCAACCCACAATTAACGCCATTGGTTTTGTTGAGCCAAACCAAGGTGTCACCATCTCTAATGAATTGGCAGGCGTAGTATCTGCCATTAAATTTGAGAATGGTAGCGCTGTCGAGACCGGTCAGATGCTGATTGAGCTGGATTCAAAGGTAGAGAAAGCTAACTTAAAGAGTAAGCAGGTACAGCTACCTGCAGCAGAGGCTGACTTTAAACGCCTTAGCAAACTCTATAAGCAAAACTCAGTGTCTAAACAAGATCTTGATAACAGTGAATCAAAATACCTCGCGTTAGTGGCCGATAGCGAAAGCTTAAGCGCCACCATTGGCCGCCGCGAAATCAAAGCACCTTTCGCTGGTTTAGTCGGTATTCGAAATGTGAACTTAGGTGAATACCTGCAAACGGGTACAGAGATTGTGCGCCTAGAAGATATCAGTACCATGAAGATCCGTTTTACCATTCCTCAAACACAGCTGCCACGAATTGCTAAAGGGCAGTCTGTACATGTGTATGTTGATGCCTACCCCACAGAACCTTTTGAAGGGGTGATCTCTGCAATTGAACCTGCTGTTTTCTACCAAAGTGGATTGATTCAAGTGCAAGCACAAATTCCAAATACTGATTTAAAATTACGTAGCGGCATGTTTGCCAAAGTTGATATTCAGCTACCAGAGCTTACTGAACAAACCGTACTGCCACAAACAGCCATCAGCTTTACCCTTTACGGTAATTCGATTTATGTCATTGAGGACAAAGTTGAAGATGGTGAAACGATCAAGCGAGTTAAGCAGATCAACGTTAATGTGCTTGAGCGTGGTATCAACAATGCGCTTGTTACTGGCGACATTAAAGCCGGCGATATGATCGTGACTTCAGGCCAGGTGCGCTTGAGTAACGGCAGTAAGGTGAGTGTCAGCGACAATGATGCGCTAACGCCTCCAGCCACACTGCCACAGCTATAAGCGGAGATAGAGCTATGCGCTTTACTGACATTTTTATCCGCAGGCCCGTGCTGGCTGCATCCATTAGCTTTCTCATTCTGCTACTCGGCTTTTACTCACTTAATAGCATGCAGGTTCGAGAGTATCCAGAAATGACCAACACCGTAGTCACGGTAACTACCAGTTACTACGGTGCTGACTCTAACTTAATCCAAGGCTTTATCACTCAACCGCTTGAACAAGCGTTAGCCCAAGCTGACAACGTTGACTTTATGACCTCAGACAGTTTTCTGGGTAGCTCAAAAATCACTGTCTATATGAAGCTCAACACCGACCCCAACGGCGCCTTGGCAGATATCTTAGCCAAGGTAAATTCAGTGCGTTCACAACTGCCAAAAGAGGCGGAAGACCCAACAGTAGATATGTCGACGGGTTCGCAAACCTCGGTGCTGTATATCTCTTTTTTTAGCGACCAAATTAACTCAAGCCAAATTACCGACTACCTTGAACGTGTCGTTAAACCTGAGTTATTTACCATTGATGGTGTTGCTAAAGTAAACCTCTATGGCGGTATTAAATACGCTATGCGCATCTGGCTAGATCCAGCGCGCATGGGCGCCTTTAATCTATCTTCTACCGATGTCATGAATGTACTGCAAGCGAATAACTACCAATCGGCAGTGGGCCAAGCAAATAACACCTTCACCCTATTTAACGGCACCGCAGATACTCAAGTCGCGACTGTGGCAGAGCTAGAAAAACTGGTTGTTGGCAGTAAAGATGGTTTAGTTATCCGTCTCGGTGACATTGCTAATGTCAGCCTAGAAAAAAGTCACGACGTATACCGCGCGCTAGCCGATGGCCAAGAGGCGGTTGTCGTTGCCTTAGATGTTACACCAACGGCTAACCCACTGGTGGTGGCTGCAGATGCCCGCAATATGATGCCTGACATCACACGTAACTTGCCGGTGTCGATGAAAGCGCGTGTGTTGTACGATTCGTCACTAGCGATTGACGAGTCCATCAATGAAGTCATAAAAACCATTGGTGAAGCAGCACTAATTGTAATTGTGGTGATCACGCTATTTTTGGGCTCATTTAGAGCGGTGATCATTCCGATTGTCACCATTCCACTGTCACTCATTGGTGTGGCCGTCATCATGCAGATGTTCGGATTTACTCTTAACCTGATGACACTACTGGCAATGGTACTTGCCATTGGTCTTGTGGTGGATGATGCCATCGTAGTGGTGGAAAACGTCGACCGACATATCAAGCTAGGTGAAACACCTTTCAGAGCAGCAATTATCGGTACTCGAGAAATTGCAGTGCCAGTGATCTCAATGACCATTACCCTTGCAGCAGTGTATGCGCCAATCGCATTAATGGGCGGTATTACTGGCTCACTGTTTAAAGAGTTTGCCCTAACGCTCGCCGGAGCCGTATTTATCTCCGGTATTGTGGCGCTGACGCTATCACCGATGATGTGCTCTAAAATATTGAAAGCTCACTCACAGCCAAATCGATTTGAGCGAGGTGTTGAGCGCTTTCTCAATGGCTTAACCACGCGCTACAACCGTATGTTAACCGCAGTGCTAAACCATCGCCCTGTGATGGTAGCATTCGCAGTAATCGTGTTTGCATCACTACCGGTAATGTTCAGCTTTATTCCGTCAGAGCTGGCGCCTAATGAAGATAAAAGCGTGGTGATGATGATGGGTACTGCGCCATCAAGCGCTAACCTAGATTACATTCAATCTAATATGGCACTGGTTACCGACATGATCAGCGCTCAACCAGAAGCGGCGGCATCTCTTGCTTTTGTTGGTGTTCCTAATGCTAACCAAGCCTTTGGTATCGCGCCTTTAGTGCCTTGGAGTGAACGTGATAAGAGCCAAAAAGAGATGCAAAAATTGCTTGGTGACAAAGTTAAGACCGTGCCTGGAATGGCGGTTACTACCTTCCAAATGCCAGAGTTACCAGGCGCTTCTAGCGGATTACCTATCCAATTTGTAATAACCAGTTCAGCTTCGTTTGAGAGCCTATTCCAAATTGGTAGTGGTGTACTTGAAAAGGTGCAGCAAAGTCCACTATTTGTCTACTCAGAGATAAACCTTAAATTTGACTCCGGCACCATGAAAATCCATATCAAGCGTGACTTAGCCGGTACTTATGGCGTCACTATGCAAGATATTGGCATGACACTAACCACCATGATGAGTGATGGTTACGTCAATCGTATCAACCTTGATGGCCGCTCTTATGAGGTGATCCCGCAGGTAGATCGTAAATACCGTGCTAACCCTGAGTCACTTGATGGTTACTATGTTACCGCAGCAGATGGCCGCTCCATTCCGTTATCGAGCTTGGTCGATATAGAGATGATCTCAGAGCCGCGCTCGCTGCCACACTTTAACCAGATGAATGCGATAACAGTGGGCGGCGTTGCCACTCCAGGGGTCGCCATTGGTGATGCAATTGCCTTCTTGCAGAACATTGGCGATAACGAACTGCCTAAAGGTTACAGCTATGACTTCTTAGGTGAAGCACGTCAATATGTCACTGAAGGTTCAGCCCTGTATGCCACCTTTGCACTGGCATTGGCGATTATCTTCTTAGTGCTAGCCAGCCAGTTCGAAAGTCTTAGAGATCCATTAGTGATTTTAGTCTCGGTACCTCTGGCGATAAGTGGTGCATTAATCGCGCTAGGCTGGACCCATGTAATGGGGTTATCGTCGATGAACATCTACACTCAAGTCGGCTTGATCACCTTGGTGGGTCTTATCACTAAACACGGGATCTTAATGTGTGAAGTGGCGAAAGAGGAGCAACTGCATAATGGCTTAAGCAAAGTAGATGCTATTAAACATGCGGCAACCATACGTTTGCGTCCTATTTTGATGACCACTGCCGCAATGATCGCCGGCCTGATACCGCTACTATTTGCAGTAGGCGCTGGTGCGGTAGCACGCTTTAATATTGGACTTGTGATTGTATCGGGCTTAGCCATTGGTACCATTTTTACCCTGTTCGTATTGCCTGTTATCTATACCTACCTTGCCGAGAGACATGAACCTCTACCGGTATTTGATGAGGAATTGCAACCTCATACATAGCGTATTGCCAGCACAATCAAGACCCACGCTTATTTAGCTTAAAAACTAGATCTACGTGGGTCTTTTGTTTTAAGGGTTAGTCACCCGTCAACTTGACAGCGATTATTTTGGCAATCGCTAGCCCCTAAGGTACAATCAATACATATTGAAACAGGCACCTTAGCGGATACTAAAGATGATCAACCCAAAGAAAATCGAAGATGTAGCAAAGCAGCTTAGTGATAACCTACCTGCAGGACTCAAGCAGTTTGCCGGTGAGTTTGAAGAGCGTAGCAAGCAGGTTCTACAAAATCAGTTACAGAAGCTAGATGTCGTTTCTCGCGAAGAGTTTGAAGTACAGCAACATGTATTGATTAAAACCCGCGAAAAGCTAGAAGCACTGCAAGCTCAAGTCGATGCACTTGAAGCAAAGCTTAACGCTGAAGACTAGTTTTCAGTTACACAATAAAAAAGCACCTTCACAGGTGCTTTTTTATTGGCTCATTGACCAGCCTACGTCTTGATTGCATCATGCTTGGCAAACAAGATGACACAACAAGCCAGTAGTGCTAAATCTTTAACAATGAACTGACCACTGCCCGTGAGTACTGGAAAGCCTAAGCTGGTCTCATAGCCCGGCAAAGTGATAACAAAAGTCTGCGTTGCCGCAAACGTCAGTGCCGCGATATTCAAACCAAAAACATAAGCTTTACCAGACCAAGGTGCCAGTAAAATACCTATCACTGCCAACAGTTCAACCACGCCGATAAAGTAGGATCCATGCAATACGCTAAACAGTGAATAGATCCAGCTAAATAGCGGACTAGTACTCATCAATCCTTCAATACCGTCAGCCTCTATTTGAGTGAACTTCATGCCGCCAATCCACACCATGACCAGTAAAATCCCAGCCAACGCTAACTTAACCGCCAGCTTATTAATCCTTGTATGACCGCTATAGTGAGAAGCGATAAATAGCGATACAGCAACTACTCCTAAGTACTTTATTAACCCCTGCCCAGCGCCAATGGCGGGAAAGCCCCCTAAGGCATCAATCCAAACAGGGTGGGTGAACATCATCAACAACGGCACCGTTGCCAAGCCCGCATAAACATAGATGATAATCTGGCTCCAACGATAACTTGGCACAATAAGCGCAGCTAAAGTGACAAGCTGCATAACGCCTAATACAGCAGACAACCAAGGAAGATCAGGCAAGTTAACAGCCTGCAGTTGTTTAGCAAAATAACTAACATCGTCAGCAGTGAAGCGAGTTACCGCGGTAAGTAGCAAAAAACTACCCAATAACCAACGCGATATAAATACGCTGTTGGCAACAACTATGGATTTAAGCGACGTAAACATTAAGCGGTTCCTATTCTCATTCAATACTGGTTTCAGCAATAGACCTGCACTTTGCCAAAAGCCTTTCAAACATTTTGCACTTCAGTTAAACAAGATTAATTTACACTTCATGCTGTTGGGCTAGCATAGTGCGCTATCAAGGATTAATCTTGCCGTGCTCAAACCTACATGACTGCACCGCCACCATCTTGCTTATCGAGGCTGCTATTGAACCGTTTACACCGAAACATTAAAGCCAGTACCAAACTCATGTTGATTGGCTGGTGCGTATTACTGGCTATCCCCGCGTGCTTATATGCGTTTTCAGTAACCATGTTCCCTCGTATTGAACTTGATGCAGCTTTCGCACAACTACTTTACTGGATAACCAGCACAGGCACTGCACCGTACGGTATAGCCACCGGTATTGTTATTCTTATCGCTTGTTACCAATCACTAAACAGAGCCGAATTTTTAAGGCTTGTAATGGCGGTTTCCATCGCCATGGCAACCACGTTAAGTTTGAATCATTTCCTCAAGCCATACTTTGCCGAACCTAGACCCAATGCCGCACTGATGGCGCAAGAGTCACTGCTTAATACCAATGAGTTTTATCAACATAACAAGGCCGACAAGCGTGAGTTGTTAACTAAATCCATTGAGCAGCTCGAACTTAGCCGCAGTGATATCAACCTAAGCCCTGCAATCAAAGGCCATTGGCAGCACGAAGTGGGTTACGCTTTCCCTTCAGGTCACACGCTTTTCGCGGTCACGCTGGCACTCGTTGTTAGCTTTTATCTGCTGTTGGCCGGGCACACTTTATTGCCATTGCTGCTATTGAGTTGGGCTATCAGCATGGGGTTAAGTCGCATGTGGTTAGGCATGCACTGGTCACAAGATGTACTTGCGTCAACAGTCATTGGTGGCCTAATCGCATTGACTAGTATTGCCGTGATACAAAAGGTCATATTAAGTAGGCTCTGGCTGCAGAAACTATCGACAAACAACTAGTGAAACAGCACAACACCTTGAACTTCAATAGAATTTAGGTATCCTCCCTAGGACATTACTTAAATTCTAAGAGAGATCCCAATGGCTGAGCTTCAACTAGACAAGATTGATCTGCATATTCTTAAGCTGGTGCAGCAACATGGAAAGTTGTCGAATCAAGAGCTAGCCGAAAAAGTGGGTCTCTCCCCTTCACCGTGTTCTCGCAGGGTAAAAGCACTGGAAGAAGCGGGCTATATAGCGGGTTATGCCACCTTGCTAAGTCCGGCACATTTTGACTTAGCATTAACTGCATATATCCACGTTCGCCTTGAAAAACACTCCAGCGAAACACTGGAAAACTTCGAAGCAACGGTCGCTTCATACGATGAAGTGCAAGAGTGCTGCCTGCTAACAGGTAGCGATGCCGATTACCAACTCAAAGTGCTAGTAAAAGATATGCCAGCATTCAAAGTATTCCTACTCGACAAACTAACCACCAATGAAAAAATCGCCGGTGTGCACTCAAGCTTTGTGCTAAAACAGGTTAAAAACCAAACTCAAATTCCATTACCTCAGTCTGCAGATTAACAAGTCTCAGTTAACAGCATTCTCCTCTGTTGCGACTATAATCTGTGGATTCGGTCGCACTTTGCTAACTAATTCAAAAATGATTAAATTGCGTAGCGCTGATGCCAAACATTTTTCAGCGCATAATAGTCTCGAAAAAACTGGCAATAGCAACTATAAATCTTAATTGAATGCCTTTTAAAGCGCTTTATTATCGTTACTTAAGTATTTACCGAATAGTTTTTGCGTTGACCTATTGAGTTAAAGCTCTATTATGCGCGCTCTTTCAATGGTTCGAGATTAGGTATGAGTACAGTAAAACAGGGGCACTTCAGTTCTAGAATTGGCTTCATCATGGCTGCAGCAGGCAGCGCAGTTGGTGTGGGTAATATCTGGGGATTTCCAACCCAAGCAGCCACCCACGGTGGCGGCGCATTTCTACTGGTATACCTTTTCCTGATCCTACTACTCGGCTACCCTATGCTATTAGCAGAATTGATGATAGGTCGCCATGGTCAAACAAACCCTGCTGACGCTATGGCCAAAGTTGCCACTAGCCCAATAGCTAAAAAAATCGGTAAATCCATCGGCTTTATCTCGATCATCACCGCCACGTTAATCTGTACCTTCTACAGTATTCTATCCGGCTGGTTTGTTAGCTTTGCGCTAGCACCTGTGGCGCAGGTCACTGGTCAGAGTGATATTGCAGCCTGGCTAATGGACTTCTCACTATCGCGCAACCTTGTATTTACGCTTATCTTTATCGCCATGGTAATTTTGGTGATCCGCCAAGGCGTACAGCAAGGGATTGAGCGCTGGTCAAAACGCCTTATGCCGATGCTACTAATCATCTTAGTTGCGGGCGTAGGTTATATTTTAACTCAGCCTGGAGCCATGCAAGGTCTTGAAGTACTGCTGGTTCCTGACTTTAGCCGCATCTTTGAGGCCGAGGTATTAGTTGGCGCCCTAGGACAAACCTTCTTCTCACTCACCATAGGAACCGGTGCCATGATGGTTTACGGCGCTTATTTGAGTCAAAAGGAAGATCTAGGCAAACTGACCGCTTATGTCACCTTAACCGATACCAGTGTCGCCTTTCTCGCGGCATTAATGGTGATACCTGCCATGTATGTTGCTCAACATAATGGTGTGCACATTTTTGCAGAAGACGGCAGTCTGCTCAATTCAGACACCTTAGTGTTTACTGTATTGCCAGCACTTTTTGAGACCTTAGGCGGCGTCAGTCAATACTTACTCGCTATCATCTTTTTCATGTTAATGACTATCGCAGGACTTACCTCAGCTATCTCGATTGTTGAAGTTCCTACCAGTTATATTGTTGAGAAGACTAACTTAAGTCGCGACAAAGCCACTTTACTTGTTGGCGCAGTCATTGCGATTTTATCTATGGTGGTGGTATTTAACTTCAGCGCGCTGTTTGGCTTTATGATCACCATGACCACTGAGCGAGCTCAACCCTTGATCGCCTTAGGCATTGCTATCTTCTTGGGCTGGGTGTGGAACCGCAATAAGTTAATCAGTTCCATTGCTGCCCAGGATGACGTTAAAGCCGACAGCTTGTTCTGGAAGCTATGGCCAGTGTATGTGAAGTTTGTTTGCCCGCTATTGATTATCGTGATTATCATGCAGTTGTTTAGCAAATAACGATTGCGCATTGTTTCAATGGTTCCCCGCTATATGCGGGGATTTTTGTTTGCCGATACTATGGAGTTCATAAAGCTAGATTCTTTAGCGCTGTTAAAAGGTGAAATGATGAGCCACTTTGATATAAGCTAGATACCTATACGGGCATTATGTTTAGCAAAGGCTTAGTAAATGGAAATGACATTCATATATCTATTAATCATTCTTAGCGTGTTGTTCATTCTAAATAGTATTGCCACTTATATTGTTTGGAATACCCATTTTGAAGTTAAACAAAGGCGAATATATCAAACTCTATTCATATGGTTAGTGCCGATAATTGGGGCTACTATGGCTATTTATATCAATCGAGAAGACTACTTCACTAAAAAGCAGCAAGCTCAAGTTGGTAATAACCCAAATATCACGGATTCCCAGGCAATCGGCTTCGGGAGTCACACCGGCGGTGGACGGTAATATCGACACATGAACAGGCCGCTCATTAATCCTGAGCGGCCTGTTATATTCTTGCTAGTTTAAGATGCAGCTGCAAACCTGTTTAAGCAGGCTGAACCAATACTTCATCCAAGGCTTTAATGCACAACGCGACGTTTTCACGGCGGGCGGCATAGCCCATCAAGCCGATTCGCCATGCTTTGCCAGCTAAGGCTCCAAGCCCTGCGCCAATCTCCAAATTGTAGTTTTCAAGTAGCTGTTTACGTACTTTGGCATCATCGATCCCTTCAGGAATATACACCGCATTTAGCTGCGGTAATCTATCCGCTTCAGCCACTACAAATTTAAGCCCAAGGCGCTGAAGACCATGGCGCAATACCTGATGCATATCCGCATGACGTTGCCATGCATGCTCTAGCCCTTCAAGCGACAACAAACGCAGCGATTCATGCAGCGCATACAGTGCATTTACTGGCGCAGTATGGTGATAGCTACGTTTACCGCCGCTCTCGCCCGTCCAGTAGCCCATCACCAGTGTTTGATCGAGGAACCAACTCTGCACTAGCGTCTTACGCGCTTTCATCTTGTCAACGGCTTTGGGTGAGAATGACACTGGTGACAAACCAGGTACACAAGAGAGACATTTCTGACTGCCAGAATAGATAGCATCAATGCCCCACTCATCAACTCTAAGCTCTACACCACCCAGTGAGGTGACGGCATCCACAATCGATAAACAACCGTGCTGCTTAGCTAGCGCACATAGAGCTTTAGCATCTGACAATGCACCTGTTGAGGTCTCTGCATGCACAAAGGCAAGGAATTTAGCATCTGGGTTTTCAGCTAATGCATTGGCAACATCATCGACAGAGACAGCTTCGCCCCACTCGTTATCGACCATTACCGCTACGCCGCCGACACGTTCGACGTTCTGGCGCATACGCTCACCGAACACACCATTGCGGCAGACAATCACTTTTTCGCCCGGCTCAACGAGATTCACGAAACAGGTTTCCATACCAGCACTGCCTGGCGCTGACACTGCTAATGTCATCTCATTTTTGGTTTGAAATGCATATTGGATCAGAGATTTTAGTTCATCCATCATGCCTACAAATAGTGGATCTAGATGACCAATAGTCGGCTTTGCCTGGGCTGCGAGTACCTCTGGGTAAACGTCTGAAGGCCCCGGTCCCATCAGCACTCTGCGCGGTGGATTAAACGGTTCGATATAGGGTGCTATTAACATTACATTTCCTTAGAAACAAATACTTTGCTGTAGTTAAGACTGAACTGCCGATTGATTTGTCCTAAACAAAAGCCTGTTGCTGGCTAGAGTATGGCTATCAATATTATTGTTATTTGGTATAAGACCATATTACAAAACAAGCAGTAAAACTATAGTCAAACAGTCTTAAGTGGCAGAATTAAGGGGATATTTGTCTACTCGAAAATGATTAAGCTGTGAATGAGGTTGATTAAGTCTTACCCAGTAGTAACACATATAAAAAAGGACGCTCATGCGTCCTTTCGTTGGTTATCAATCACGATTATCTAGAAACAGCTTATAAGCTGGACTGTTCGTTTCCTCTTGATAGATAAAGCCAAGCTCAGTCAAAAACTGCTGAAAAGCAAGGTTATCGCACTCAGGCACTTCAAAGCCAGCTAACACTCTGCCGTAAGCGGCACCATGATTGCGGTAATGGAATAAGCTGATATTCCATTTACTCTGCAAGGTGGTTAGAAACTTAAACAGAGCGCCAGGATGTTCGGGGAACTCAAAACTAAACAAGCGCTCCTCTAACGGCTCAGGCGGGTGACCGCCAACCATATAACGCACATGCAATTTAGCTGTTTCATCTTGCGACAGATCTTGCACCCCAAAACCTTCAGACTCAAGGTTAGCTATGATCTCATCAACTTCTGTTTGTCCCTCTGATAAACGAATACCAGCAAACACCACTGCTTTATCTCTGCTGCTAAAGCGATAGTTAAACTCTGTCATTGCTCGCTTACCCAGCAGCTCGCAAAAACGTAGGAAGATCCCCGGACGCTCTGGCACTTTAACCGCCAAAATAGCCTCTTTTTGCTCACCCAGTTCGCAACGCTCCGACACATAACGCAAACCATGAAAGTTAACGTTAGCACCGCTTAGAATCGCGGCAACCTTCTCGCCGCTACCATTATTGCCCACGTACTTTTTAAGGCCCGCCAGCGACAATGCCCCCGAAGGTTCGGCAATGGCGCGAGTATCCTCAAAAATATCTTTAACTGCGGCACAAATTTCATCTGAGGTAACCGTAATCACATCATCAACATATTCACGAGCGAGCCTGAAAGGTTCAGCGCCTATCTGCTTAACCGCAACGCCATCAGCAAATAGACCCACTTGTGGCAGCACCACACGTTCATCGGCATCGAGCGCCGCCTTTAAACATGCTGAGTCTTCGGGCTCTACACCGATGATTTTAACTTGGGGCATCACCGCTTTGTAATAGGCGGCAATCCCCGCGATTAAACCGCCGCCACCCACAGGCACAAACACCACTTCCAGATCACGCTGTTGCTGCACCATCTCTTGTGCCACCGTGCCTTGGCCGGCAATCACCGCTTCATCATCAAACGGTGCCACATACACCCGCCCTTCTGTCTTAGATAGGTTTTGTGCATAAGCATTAGCTTGATCAAACGCTTGGCCATGCAATACCACTTCGCCGCCTAAGCGCCTTACTGCATCAACTTTAATGTCGGGGGTGGTTTCAGGCATCACAATAACCGCGCTTATACCACGAGCGGCAGCTGACATGGCCACCCCTTGCGCGTGGTTACCCGCAGAGGCACACACCACTCCACACTCACACTCTTCTTTGCTCAGTTCGGCAATCTTATTGTAAGCGCCGCGCAGCTTAAAAGAGTGCACAGGCTGCAGATCTTCACGCTTTAAAAATACCTGACAACCTATACGTGCCGACAGCTTATTAAGGCTAGCAAGCGGGGTTACCTTCGCTACATCATAAACAGAAGACAGTAAGATCTTCTGTAAATAATAGTGGGCCAGATCCAGTTGTGATTGTGATGCTAACGCCAACATAAACTACCTCTTTTTAGCCCAGTTTACTGGTATCGCGCACTGCACCTTTATCGGCACTGGTGGCAAGTAACGCATAAGCTTTAAGTGCCATCGACACCTGTCTAACACGTCCAAGTGGCTTCCAAGCATCTTTGCCGAGTGCTTCCATCGCAGTGCGACGCGCAGCCAACTCAACATCACTAATAGCCAACTTGATAGAACGTGCAGGAATGTCTATCTCAATTCTGTCACCGGTTTTAACCAAGGCGATAGTGCCGCCCGCTGCCGCTTCTGGCGAAACGTGACCAATCGATAAACCTGACGTACCACCAGAGAAACGACCATCGGTAATCAGCGCACATTTAGTGCCTAAACCACGCGATTTAAGGTAGCTGGTTGGGTATAGCATCTCTTGCATACCAGGGCCGCCTTTCGGGCCTTCGTAACGAATAACCACTACGTCACCTTCTACGACTTCGCCACCTAAAATACCAGCAACGGCATCGTCTTGACTCTCATACACCCGAGCACTACCGATAAAGGTATGGTTTTCCTCTTCGACACCCGCTGTTTTTACAATACAACCATTGAGCGCGACGTTACCTGACAGAACGGCAAGGCCACCCTCTTGGCTGAAAGCAAATTCACGAGTACGGATACAGCCTGCTTCACGGTCGACATCAACGCTATCCCAGCGGCAACTTTGGCTAAAGGCTTTGGTGGTTGGAATTCCAGCAGGGCCAGCTGAGAAGAACTTATGTACCGCTGCATCTTTACTTTGGGCAATATCATATTTAGCCAATACTTCAGCCAAGTTACTACCAGCCACATGATAGGCGTCGTTATGTAACAGCCCAGCTCTATCAAGCTCGCCCAAAATACCCATCACGCCACCAGCCCGGTGTACATCTTCCATATGGTATTTTGGCGTCGAAGGTGCAACTTTACACAGATGCGGCACCAGACGAGACAAGCGATCAATATCGTCCATGGTGAAATCAACTTCAGCTTCAATTGCTGCTGCAATTAGATGCAGTACCGTGTTACTTGAACCGCCCATAGCGATATCAAGCGTCATGGCATTTTCAAACGCATTAAAGTTAGCGATGTTACGCGGCAGTGCAGACTCATCATCGTCACGGTAGTAACGAGTAGCCAAGTCCATAATGCGACGACCCGCTTCTAAGAACAGTTCGCGACGATCAGCATGAGTCGCGAGCATTGAGCCATTACCTGGCAGTGATAAACCAAGGGCTTCAGTTAAACAGTTCATTGAATTAGCGGTGAACATGCCAGAGCATGAGCCACATGTTGGACAAGCACTACGTTCAATCTGTTCACTGTCAGCATCTGATACGCGATCATCAGCGCCAGCGACCATGGCATCGACTAAATCGAGCTTGATAATCTTATCAGACAGCTTAGTCTTGCCCGCTTCCATCGGTCCGCCAGAGACAAAAATCACTGGAATATTCAGTCTTAAAGCAGCCATCAGCATGCCAGGAGTGATCTTGTCACAGTTAGAGATACATACCAGCGCATCGGCGCAGTGCGCATTAACCATGTACTCAACACTGTCAGCAATTAGCTCACGTGATGGCAGGCTGTAGAGCATACCACCATGCCCCATAGCGATACCGTCATCAACCGCAATGGTATTAAACTCTTTGGCGATACCGCCCGCTTCTTCAATTGCGCCCGCCACGAGTGAGCCCATATCTTTAAGATGAACATGACCCGGTACAAACTGGGTAAATGAGTTAGAGATAGCAATAATTGGCTTACCAAAGTCATTGTCTTTTACACCGGTAGCACGCCAAAGCGCACGCGCTCCCGCCATGTTACGACCTTCGGTACTGGTTGCTGAACGTAATTTTGGCATTGCTTTAATCCTTGTTTAGAGAAGGTTATAGGTGCAAAACACCTGATTGTTACCTTCTATTTTTCAATTCATTGGCCTGAGATATCGTTCTCAGTTTTTATGTTTGACGTTAATCTTTTTCAGCTTTGATGTAGGTCGGTATTTATGCCGACAAACTATCGAGCAACCCCTTTTGTCGACGGGCTGAAGCCCGACCTACAAAACAAAATTTATTGCGCGAAGCGGTTAGCTTTTTAAAGGCTCCAGCCAACCCCATTTATCTTCGGTCTCGCCATTGAATAGACCAAAGAAACTCTGCTGAATCTGCTTGGTGATCTCACCTCGTTTACCACAACCGACATCGATTCTATCAACGCTGCGCACTGGTACTAGCTCGGCCGCTGTACCAGTCATAAATATTTCGTCAGCCAAGTAAAGGAACTCACGCGACATGTTCTCCTCTACGACTTCAAAACCTTTATCACGCGCCAAGGTGATAATCGTATCGCGAGTTAATCCCATCAGAATAGCCGCTGTGGCCGGTGGTGTGTAGATCTTATTTTTCTTGATCACAAAAATATTGGCGCCAGCCGCTTCACTGACTAAACCATTGGTATCAAGTGCAATACCTTCATCAAAACCATTACGCTTAGCTTCGGTAGAAACCTGTAGCGATGACAAGTAGTTTCCACCCGCCTTAGCACCAGTGGGAATGGTATTTGGCGCTAAACGATTCCATGATGTAACCGCAACATCAACACCCGCGTCCATGCTATCTTCACCTAGATAAGCACCCCATGGGAAGCCCGCAATCATGACATCGCACTGAGCATCTTTGGGAGGCGTAATGCCCATTCCAACATCACCATAAAACGCCAGCGGTCGAATATAAGCACTGCTTAACCCGTTACCCAATACCGCATCGCTACATGCTTGCATCACTTCATCAAAGCTATATGGGATGGGCATACGGTAGATTTTGGCGGAATCAAATAAACGCTGCACATGTTCAGTTAAACGAAAACCTGCAGGCCCATTTGGCGTGTCGTAAACGCGGATCCCTTCAAATACTGATGTACCGTAATGCAGCGCATGAGACATGACATGAACCTTAGCATCACCCCAAGGCATCATTTCACCATTGAACCAGATTAACTCAGCTGTTTTAGCGGCCATATTCTTATCCCTTTGCAGATTCGGTTGTCATGTTTGTTTGACCTGCCAACACTTGGCAGTCAAGTACATCAATTAGTTTATTTATTTGATTAGTGAGTAACTCAATGGCTCGGTCACTCTGCAGCGACATATCGATGCTGCTGGTGTTATTGTCATTGAGCTGCATCACTAAATTGGTAATGTTAAAACCACGATGGCGGACGACACGTAACACGCGCTCTAACACTTCTGGTCGCTGCTGCACATTGATTGCGATTGCGTAATTGCTCATGTTTGCTTCTCCATCTCATCCATCATGTCTTGATTTGACGCACCCGGTGGTACTAACGGCCATACGTTGTGTGCATCATCTATCGATACATGCAATAAGAACGGCCCCTCACTGTTGAGCATTTCATCTAAGCCTGCTTCGACTTCGCTGGCTTGGGTAATGTTTCGACCTGGAATATCAAAGGCTGATGCCATTTTGACAAAATCAGGATTATCCGACAGATCCGTTTCGCTGTAACGCTCTTCAAAGAATAGCTGCTGCCACTGCTTAACCATGCCAAGTTTTTGGTTGTCCACCAGCAGTATTTTAACTGGCAAACGCTTACGTTTAATGGTGGTAAGCTCCTGCACATTCATCATGAATGAACCGTCACCCGACACCGCAACCACTGCCGCATTTGGACGAGCAACTTTAGCGCCAATCGCCGCAGGTAAACCAAAGCCCATAGTGCCAAGTCCGGCGCTTGAAAGATGATCTTCTGGGCGTCTAAAGTACATGTGCTGGGCAACCCACATTTGGTGCTGACCCACATCACAGGCAACGACGCTATCTTGTGGTAATTTTTGTGCCAAACGGTTCAGCATCGCGGGCGCATAAATAAGCTCACCTGGACGGTCGTAACGCCATTGATGCTGTACTTTTAATGCGGCGACTTCTGCTTGCCAATCCGCTATCTGCATTGGTTGGCTTAGTGCAGGTAGGATCTGGCGCAAATCGCCTGCTATTGCTACCTCAGGCATTCTCAATTTACCTAGCTCAGCGGCGTCAATATCTAGGTGCAGTACTTTGGCATTCTCAGCAAATGATGCTAAACGCCCAGTGACCCGATCATCAAAACGTGCACCAACAACAATCAACAAATCGCATTGCTGCACCGCCAAATTTGCCGCTTTTGAGCCATGCATACCAAGCATCCCCAAGTAACCTGGAGTCTCATAGCTGATAGCGCCAAGCCCTTTTAATGTCGCTACCGACGGAATACTGGTTGCCGCTATAAATTGTCTCAATGGCTCAACAGCACTGGCCATGCCGACCCCGCCGCCCACATACAGCATAGGCTGCTTAGATTCTGCCAGCAGTGCTTTTGCTGCATCTATTTGGCTAGGAGTATGTTCTGGTTCTGGCAGTGCTGCTTGCAATGGCGTCTTGTACTCCATCAACGCGATTTGAATATCTTTCGGGATATCAACCAATACAGGGCCTGGACGACCCGAAGCTGCAATTTCAAAGGCTTGATATAGCGTCGGCACTAGCTCTTCAACGCTAGTGACCATAAAGCTGTGTTTGGTGCAAGACAGTGACATACCGAGCACATCTATCTCTTGAAACGCATCAGTGCCGATAACGGCGGTTGAAACCTGACCTGTGATTGCCACGACAGGCACTGAATCGAGCAATGCATCTGCCAGTGAGGTGATAAGGTTGGTCGCTCCAGGGCCTGAGGTGGCAAAGCAAACTCCCGTTTTGCCACTTGCTCTGGCGTAGCCAACTGCGGCAAATGCTGCGCCTTGTTCGTGACGGCTTAACAGATGCTCTACCGGGCTACCATAGAGGGCATCGTAAATAGGCATAATAGCGCCACCAGGGTAACCAAACACTGTGGTCACGCCATGCGCGGCTATCGCTTTTATTACTGCGTCGGCGCCCCGTATCATCTGCCCTTGTTCCATCTGCTCTTGCTCCACTACTCAATGTTTCGATAACTCGGTTATTAATGACGACGCTCAATTATTTTGGTCGGCCCTTAAACGAAAAAACCCCCGTTCCTTTCGGAGCGGGGGTTGTTTGCAATCTTAAACCTAATTAGGTGTGTCGATTTAGCATGCGCTGCCCCCGCTGTGATTTAATAATCACCACGGTAATAATCACAATAATAATTTGGGCAGCTTGGTTAAACATACGCGACTTGTATTCCTAATAAGGTGTTTGCTTAAATTCGGTATCGGTCTTTATCAATCAGACCACCATTAAGATTTACCACAAAGCGAATAAAAAACACAATGAAAACTTTTGCATCATTAATAACATTCAAGCATTAGCCTCAAAGTTAGCGCTAGCAACTCGGTGTAATAATAACTGACTGCCGCCTCTCTTTATTGTCACTAAGGTGTTAATCGTTAATGTTTTATTGAAAACTTTATCTGTGCTCTTAATGGGAGATATTTAGGCCTTGCCTGCAACGATTAAAAGCCACAGGCAAGTCACAAATAAATTAGCCTTCTTCGACGATACGTTGCATTTCGGTCATATAACCACGAAGCTCTGCACCGATAAACTCAACGGCAGTACCGCGGATCTCTTCGTTAACTTCGATAAGACGCACGTTATCAACGCCATTGCCGCTATCTTTCAAGCCGCCACCAAGGAACTCAGGCGACATGTTGGCAACATAGTCACGTAACATTGGCACTGCAGCGTGATTAAATAGGTAACAACCGTACTCAGCAGTATCCGAGATAACCACGTTCATTTCGTACAGACGCTTACGCGCAATGGTGTTAGCAATTAGCGGCGTTTCATGCAGTGACTCATAGTAAGCTGACTCTTCAACGATACCAGCAGCAACCATAGTGTCGAACGCAAGCTCAACACCAGCTTTGATCATCGCAACTAAGAAGATGCCTTTGTCAAAGTAAGTCTGCTCGTCAATCTGCTCATCAGTTTGCGGCGCATTTTCGAAAGCAGTTTCGTTAGTTTCGCTGCGCCACTTCAGTAGGTTCGCATCATCGTTCGCCCAGTCTTCCATCATGGTTTTAGAGAACTCGCCACCGATGATGTCATCCATGTGCTTTTCAAATAGTGGACGAAGAATCGTTTTCAACTCTTCAGCCATCTCAAAAGCTTTGATTTTAGCTGGGTTAGACAGTCTATCCATCATGTGGGTAATACCGCCGTGCTTAAGCGCTTCGGTAGTGGTTTCCCAGCCTTGCTGAATAAGCTTAGCCGCATAGCCTGGCTCAACGCCGTCGGCAACCATTTTCTCGTAACCCAAAATGGCACCAGTTTGCAGCATGCCACAAAGAATAGTTTGCTCACCCATCAAGTCAGACTTAACTTCAGCGATGAAAGATGAGTGCAATACACCAGCACGGTCGCCACCGGTTGCGCTTGCATATGCCTTAGCAATATCGAAACCTTCGCCTTTAGGATCGTTTTCTGGGTGAACAGCAATCAGTGTTGGTACACCAAAGCCACGCTTGTACTCTTCGCGTACTTCAGTACCTGGGCACTTAGGTGCAACCATGATGACAGTGATATCTGGACGAACCTGCATACCCTCTTCAACAATGTTAAAGCCGTGCGAGTAAGACAATGTCGCACCTTGCTTCATCAATGGCATAACCGTGTTTACAGCGTTAGTGTGCTGCTTATCAGGTGTTAGGTTTAATACCAAATCAGCATCAGGAATTAGCTCTTCGATAGTGCCTACGCGGAAACCGTTGCCAGTTGCTTTCTGGTAAGATTCACGTTTCTCGTTAATCGCTTGCTCACGTAGTGCAAAAGAGATGTTCAAGCCTGAGTCACGCATGTTCAAACCTTGGTTTAAACCTTGTGCACCACAACCAAGGATGACAATATTCCAACCCTTGATATGATTACAGCCTTCACTGAACTCACTGCGATCCATAAAGCGGCATTGAGCCAGCTGTTCTAGTTGTTGACGCAAATTCAGAGAGTTAAAATAGTTAGCCATCTGATATACCACCTTGATTCTGGATATTTAAACGGGCTTGCTCAAGCGCGAGCTAAGCTGTGATTGAGATCACTATAGCGCAAGCTTTTCATTGCTTAAAATGATATATTCGGAACATGACGTTGCGTTTTGTGCAACATAGGTATTCGATGCCGACCTAACAGTTACTCACTGTGAATGCTACTGACAGAGGATGAAAAATTTGGATATTCGCACCATCAAACTCTATTTACATCTGTCTGATAGTTTGCATTTTGCTCGCACCGCCCAAGCGATGCATGTGAGTCCGTCAACACTGAGCCGGGCCATGCAAAGGTTGGAAGAAGAAGTGGGTGCCCAGCTATTTCAGCGTGATAATCGCAGTGTCACTTTAACCAGTGCCGGCATTGAATATCGCCACTTTGCCGAGCTGACACTCGACCATTGGAGCAAACTGAAAACCAAAATCGACCCTAAGCAAGACTTGCTCAGAGGACGGCTTAATCTATATTGCTCGGTCACCGCAGCTTATAGTCACCTACCCGGTTTGCTCGACCGCTTTAGGCGTGAACATCCATTAGTTGAAATCGCCCTAACCACAGGTGATGCCGCTAATGCGGTTAATGAAATTCGTAATAACCGCGCTGATATTGCGATTGCCGCGCTGCCAGATCCCTTTCCTGAAAATCTGCATTTTGCCAAAATAGACGACGTGCCATTGTCGATTATCGCACCGACTTTTCGCTGCCAAGTACAAGAGTTACTAACCGAATCTTACATCCCTTGGGACAGGCTACCCTTTATCGTGCCGGAGCATGGCCCCGGGCGTAAACGTATCGATAACTGGTTTAAAGCACTGGGTCTTACGCCTAATATCTATGCCCAAGTCTCTGGCCAAGAGGCGATAACCTCTATGGTGGCACTGGGGTGTGGCGTGAGCATTACCCCAGAAGTGGTGATTAATAACAGCCCAGTACGAGACCGCATTCAATTGCTGGCCTCGCCAATTGCTATCCCGCCGTTTGAGCTAGGTTGTTGCTGTAGAGAAAAGCGGGTGCAAGAACCCGTAATCAGTGCATTTTTAGAAGCTATCTAGCTGAGAGCTTGTCATCATTGCTTGAATGAGCACGCACACCATCAATCATTAGATTACGCAGCCAGCTATGACTTGGGTCTAAATTAAAGTGCTTGTGCCAAACCAGCACATAAGCGCCAGGTTCAACATGCACAGGCACATCCAGACAAACTAAATCATGGCCGGGTAGCATGTGCATCACGTATTTTTTCGGCGCGCATAAGATCAAATCACTGTGGTGACACAGATCTAAAGCACTATTAAAGTCTGTCATATTAACCGCAATATCACGCTGAAGATGCTCTAGTCGTAGTACATCATCCAGTAGCCAATGCTCCAAACCACCGAAGGTCACTTGCAGGTGACGATACTTTAAAAAGGTATCGAGATCCCAATGCTCGTTAAGTAGCGAATGTCCTTGCCGCACAAGACAAACTGGATAATCACGGATAAGCTCTGCGTAACCTAGCTCGTCGGGGAGGTTATTCATGTGCAGTAAAGAGCGCTTATCCCACTCACGGCAGATGATCCCTAGATCAATTTCGCAGCGCAACAGTTTATCCATACTGTCAGTCGCCCAAGTTTGGCTATTAATGCTCACCTGTGGCGCCTGATTGAGTAAAGTGGGTACAAAGTGCGGAAAGACTAATGAGTAAGATGTTTCAACTAAATGCATACGAAAGCGGCGCTGACTATCGGCAGGCTCAAAGCTATTAGGCCGGGTGAACTGGTCAAGTCGTTGTAATACTTCACGCAGTTCAGGCGCTAACTGCAGTGCCCTAGGGGTAGCTTTTAAGCCATAAGCGGTGCGCTCAAACAGTTGATCATCAAAGGTCTCTCGCAGCTTATTTAACTGCTTGCTCACCGCTGACTGACTCAAGTGTAATCTCGATGCAGCTGCTGTTACACTTTGCTCTTCAAGCAGTACCTCTAACACTCGCAATAAATTGAAATCTAGCTGTTTCACCAATTACCTTCTCACCCACTAACACTGACTTGGCCTATGATAGTTTTTTTCAGAGGTTAGTGGGTCAGTTTTTGTAAATTAAACTAAGCACCATTAGTCTGCCGTCACAGCAACTATCCACGGCTCTAAACGGCTGCCCCATTTCACTTCAACCCTATAGCGCGGTGCAGTAATATCTCGATAGCCCAATCTCGATAAGCCTTTAAGCGGCTTGGTATCAGCCAGCGGTACCATAATATGATTGACCAGCAATTGATTCAAAGACAAACCATAACTATCGCTATTTTGATGGTAATAAGGCTTAGTAAGCCCTTTGACAAAGATCATATTGTCTTGGCCTGCAAACTCCGTGGCAAGCGATTGATAGTCTGCAGCAGCTTTGACAAAAAACAACCTGCTATTGGTTAGCTTCTCTTTTTCCAAAAAGTCGAAAGCATCATCTTTTAAACGAGTATTATCTTCATTCGGCTGTGCATTATAAGTGGCGAGCGCTTTGTGGTAACGCTGTTCAGCCTTAACCACTTCAGCATCATGCAGAGCACCATCAAACTCCAGAGCCCAATATAGCGGTTGCGACTGCACGCCATAATAGCCTTCATCGGGTAATTCAAACCCGAGGGCTAGCACTTGCTCTTTGCTTAAACGGCTCTCTTTAGCATTGTAAGGCTGATAAGCCTCGTCCTCAGCCGAAGGGGAGCGCCATACAATCTGCAAAGACAACCCCGAGTTCTCTTGTTGCGCGCTACTGTTATAGGGAAGCTGCAACTCTCTTTCGGTTAAAGTGACTGCTGCAGCGACCTCATTCAGCCTGTTGTATGCCACGCCTGCAAGTGCCACAAGATTGCTGCCAATCAACAGCAACAACCCCATCCATAAGTACTTTTTCATAATGCGCCTCCTTGGCTAGGGTTATATAAACTACTTGAACGAATGCGCTTAAACACCATCAGCGCTAACAATGCAGACAAGCCCAGAATGAAGAAGAATATGTATTTCGGCATCCACTGCCACCACCAATCAAAGAACTTGGTATAGAGGAACAAGATAAAGAACACGTTGCCAGTATTCGTGACCGCCCCCCATTGGCGCTTAACCCCGAGCCAAATAGCAGCGGCTGAAATGACAAAGCCACTGACTTGGTAGACACCTTCAACGACTTCAGCGTCCCAATCTAAATAACTAATATCACCCCAATTCGATAAGATCAGCATTGGCAAGAACAGCATGATCATCGCCGTCACCCTATAGATGGACTCAAAGCCAGTGAACGCTCTTTGCGAGATAAACTGCGGCAAGATGAAGATAATCAAGCTGGGCACAAAAAAGTTCTCAGGTCTTTCACCAAAGCTTATCCAATACATGCCCGACCAACTGCCCAGTTTCATGGCAATAAAGCCACTGAGACTAACAATACCGAAGAACAGCAGTAAGCGCGCATTACAGGCGTAAGCTAATAAAAAGGCAAATGCAGACCAAACAGCAAACGCATTGGGCGACGGGGTAATATTAAAGATCTGCCCCAACATCGACAGATTAAGCACAAAGCAGGCAAGGCTGACCAACGCTGCTATCTTGGAGTAATAGGCACTCTGTTCAGCTTGTGCAAGCTTTAACGACAACATTAACAGTAACACCGGTGCCACCACTAAAATGGCGACTTGTAGTGGCGTGCTAATGTAACCCCAGAACTGGTAGAACAGAAAAAATAGACTGGTAGCCATTGCTAGCGCACCTAGCATTGAGGCGATTTTCATCCCTAACGATAATTGCTTTGAGCGATGATTAATATCAACATCAAAGCTAGCCGTTAAACCATTTAATAACTGCTGATGATAACGATCAAGCTCACTTTTCTGCTCAACTGATAACGTCACGACATCGTCACGCTCTAACTGTTGCAACTCTTGCTGAAACCCATGAACTTGATCAACGCGTTGCTGCGCATCAACGGCTGAAAGCGACTTTTCTTCCATGTTTAGTTCTCCTTAATCACTATTTATATTGCCGTAATCAAAGATAAATACAATAGAAAGCAGCAATCACACGCCTCTGCATCGATCCCATTGACTAAAAACAAAGATTGATCAAAATGCGACCACGGTCACTAATCCGCTTACTCGCGTCATCTATACTTTAGCGAAAGGTTGATTAGTCAACTTTGCAGGTGATGGAGTGCCACCGACTTAACCGCCAATTTGGCTGATGACTCCTACAGAATCGAAAACAGGTTAGCCTGAGATGACAACAATTATTGTCAGCGTATTTCTGTGGGACATGCCCAATCAGTCACTATCTCCGCTTTCTTGTTTTCCTAGCATCTAATTAGGAAAACACTATGCAATACTCTTCAGAAATTCAATCTATGTGCCCGATTCAGCGGGGCGATTTACATGCGTCAGCGCCAATCCCCATTGAAGGGTATATGCTCAATCCCAAGGATGTTATCGCCATTTCAGGCTTGAGTCATGGCGTGGGAGCCTGCGCGCCACAACAAGGCGCCGCTAAACTGACTTTAAACGTCAAACAAGGGATCATCGAAGAAGCGCTAATCGAAACCATCGGCTGCTCAGGCATGACCCATTCCGCCGCAATGGCCGCAGAAATCATCACCGGCAAGACCATACTCGAAGCACTTAATACCGACTTAGTGTGCGACGCCATTAACGTGGCGATGCGTGAGATCTTCCTGCAGTTTGTTTATGGCCGCACGCAATCGGCATTTTCAGAAGATGGCCTTGAGATAGGTGCTGCGCTGGAGGATTTAGGCAAAACCCAACGCAGCCAAGTCGGCACGAGCTACTCCACTAACGCCAAAGGTGTGCGCTATATGGAGTTAGCAGAAGGTTATGTCACTCAGATCGCACTCGACGGCGACGGTGAGGTTATTGGTTATCGCTACCTCAACTTAGGCAAAATGATGGCACTGATGAATGAGGGCACTGCGCCAGATACCGCCGCAACCGAAGCCACCGGCACTTATGGCCGTTTTAATGATGCCGTAACCACTGTCAACCCACGTCAAGCCTAATAGAGGAGCTAGCAATGAACACTCAAATCGAAACCTTACTTAATGAAATGCAACTAAGCTCTATTGCAGAGGCCAATGAATTTTGCCTGCAGCGCGGTATCGACGCTCCCCAAATGGTCTTAGACACTCAACCTATCGCCTTTGACAATGCTTGCGATGCCTACACGTTAGGTACCGCGTTAGCACTACATAGAGCCTTGGCGACCAAGGATAATTCAGCCACACTGGCTGCCAGCAACATTGGTGAGGCACTGCAGGCATTTTGTAAGACCGGTAGTGTCGCCGCCCAGCGCCAAGTAGGCTTAGGTCATGGCGCATTAGCGGCCAGATTGCTGAGCGAACAGACTCAATGTTTCTGCTTTTTAGCCGGACATGAATCTTTTGCCGCCGCCGAAGGCGCGATAAAAATTGCCCTCAACGCCAACAAATCTCGCCAGTCACCACTAACAGTCATTCTCAACGGCTTAGGCAAAGATGCCGCCTACCTCATATCACGTATTAATGGTTTTACCTATGTACGCACCCAATTTGATTACCAAACAGGTCAGCTGCATGAAGTGAATCGCAAACGCTTCTCCGACAGCCAGCGCGGTGAAATCTTATGCTTTGGCGCCGATGATGTACGTGAGGGCGTTGCCATCATGCATTATGCCGATGTGGACGTGAGCATTACCGGTAACTCCACTAACCCCACCCGCTTTCAGCATCCAGTCGCAGGTATTTATAAATCTGAGCGTATTAACCAAGCTAAGCCCTATTTCTCAGTTGCATCAGGCGGCGGCACAGGACGCACGTTACACCCAGATAATGTTGCCGCTGGCCCCGCCTCGTACGGTATGACCGACACCATGGGTCGGATGCACGCCGACGCGCAGTTTGCTGGTAGCTCATCAGTACCCGCCCATGTGGCGATGATGGGCTTTATCGGCATGGGTAATAACCCTATGGTCGGCGCAAGTGTGGCCTTGGCTGTTGCTGTAGAGCAACAGTTGCATTGCTAAGTATGGCTAACGCTTAGAGTTAGTATCTTTTGTCGGGTTTGTGGTATTCAATTGGGTTATTGGGATGACTTAACAAAGGTGGTTCCAATGGCTTTATTAAACGTTTACTGAATTAAATGTGATCTGATTTTTAATCTCAGGCGTATTGACCGATAAGTTTGCATTAGTGTGGTGTTATAACCCCAAATTAGCAGCGTCAGTTGCTAGCCACACTAATGATGGCTTACCAATCTCCAGATACCTTTCCCCTCGAGCCTCTGTTCGAGGGATTTTTTTGCCTCCCAGAAAGTAGTTGTGAGCGAGGTGATTATAAAGCTGCATCAGGTGCAGTGGCTCCAATGGCCTGCGGTCAGTGCATGTGCAGATACTGCTGAGGCACGCTGTACGCCATCCATGGCCGCTCTGCTGTTTCATCCCTGAAACCGAAGGCCTC
>NZ_JBFRIY010000049.1:0-31766 GCF_041468565.1 Shewanella sp. 10N.286.54.B9 | reverse complement strand
ACAGGCTGCGAAAGTAGAGGTTGAACGTGTTGCAGCTGAGCAAGCTGAAGCTGCCAGAGTTGCTGCAGAGCAAGCCGCGCAAGTAGAGGCTGAGCGCATTGCCGCGGAGCAAGCTGAAGCTGCCAGAATTGCTGCAGAGCAAGCCGCGCAAGCAGAGGCTGAACGTATTGCCGCAGAGCAAGCAGAGGTTGAACGCATTGCTGTGGAGCAGGCAGAAGCTGAACGCGTTGCTGCAGAACAGTTGGAGGCAGAGAGAGCAGCTAGTGAGCAGGCTGAGCAAGACGCCGAAGAGCAGCAGCCAGAGCCACAAGCAAAACCTGTTAAAGAGGGCTTATTTGCTCGACTGAAACGTGGTTTAAAGCGCACCAGTGAAAGCATTGGTAGTGGTTTTGCTGGAATATTCAGTGGCAAGAAGATTGATGATGATCTTTTTGAAGAGTTAGAAGAGCAGCTGTTGATTGCTGACGTTGGGGTTGAAACCACCACTCGCTTAATTAAAAACCTAACTGAGCAAGCAAGCCGTAAACAACTTAAAGATGGCGAAGCGTTATATGATTTGATGCGCGATGAGATGCAAAAGACACTCGATCCTGTCTCTGTGCCACTAATTCCTGAAAATGCTGACGGCCCATTTGTTATTTTAATGGTGGGCGTCAACGGTGTGGGTAAAACTACTACCATAGGTAAACTTGCTAAGCAGTATCAAGCACAGGGCAAGTCAGTGATGCTTGCTGCCGGCGATACCTTCCGAGCTGCAGCTGTTGAACAGTTGCAAGTATGGGGACAGCGTAACGATATCCCTGTGATTGCCCAGCATACTGGCGCCGATAGTGCTTCAGTGTTGTTTGATGCTTTACAGGCCGCAAGAGCACGTAAAGCCGATGTACTGATTGCTGATACCGCCGGACGTCTACAAAACAAAGCACATTTGATGGACGAGCTAAAGAAAGTCGTTCGAGTGATGAAAAAGCAAGATGAATCAGCGCCGCATGAGGTGATGCTAACGCTAGACGCAAGTACTGGTCAGAATGCTATTAGCCAAGCGCAGCTTTTCCAAGAAGCAGTGGGTGTAACCGGCATTACCATTAGCAAGTTAGACGGGACAGCTAAAGGCGGGGTTATTTTTGCTATCGCAGACAAGTTCGGTATCCCAATTCGCCATATTGGTGTGGGTGAGCAGATTGACGATCTTCGTACATTTGATGCTAAAGACTTTATTGAAGCGTTATTTAGTCAATCAAAAGACGACAGCGACACAAAATAACGTTAACTTATAGAGTGATATCGACGACTAAGAAATAAAACTAATGATTCGATTTGAGCAAGTCAGCAAAGTATATCCAGGAGGGCAAAAGGCCCTTTCGGATGTGAGCTTTCATTTAAAACGTGGTGAAATGGCGTTTCTTACTGGTCACTCAGGTGCTGGCAAGAGTACCTTGCTCAAATTGATCACTGTGATAGAGCGCGCCAATGGCGGTAAAGTGGCTATTAATGGTCACGACATTGCCAAAATCCGTCGTGCTCAAGTTCCCTATCTGCGCCGCGATATCGGCATGATCTTTCAGAATCATCACCTGCTAATGGAAAAGACGGTCTTTGATAATGTCGCTTTGCCGTTAATTATTGAAGGTTTTTCTCACGGCGAGATCCGCAAGCGAGTTGCTGGTGCACTGGATATGGTTGGTCTTTTTGGCAAAGAACGGCATAAGCCCATTATGTTATCTGGTGGTGAGCAGCAGCGTGTTGGTATTGCCCGTGCGATTGTGAATAAACCACCATTACTGTTAGCTGATGAGCCGACGGGTAACCTAGATCCAAAATTGTCGATGGATATCTTACGTTTATTTGAAACCTTTAATGACTCCGGCACGACTGTATTAATTGCGACCCATGATTTAGGACTTATTGCTCGGATGAAATACCGGACTTTAACGCTTAAGCAGGGACGAGTGCTTGGCGCGCAAGAGTTAGATCAATCTAGTGGCCTAGCGGCTTACTGAGGACTATGATGACTAAGCAACCTCAGTTAACCCGCAGCAAACTCCCTATTTCAGGCCAGATAGTGATGTTCTTTATTCGCCACATTCAACATGCCATGGCAAGTCTTGGCGAACTGTGGCGCAACCCTATCTCATCAGTAATGACTATGGCGGTGCTTGGCGTAAGCCTTAGCTTGCCTGCAGCGCTGCAAGTGCTGGTTAAGAATGCTGAAAACATTACCCAGTCATGGAACAGTGCGGCAGAGATCTCACTGTTTGTTGATGAAGGCCGCAGTGAGAAGAGTATTCAAAGCTTAATCACTCGCTTAAAAGTTTACCCTGAAGTGGCCGAGGTAAATTACATCAATCGTGATCAAGCTTTAGAGGAGTTTCAACGACTTTCGGGCTTTGGTGAAGCATTATCCTATTTAGACGCCAACCCACTACCCGCAGTGGTGATGGTGACACCTAGCCTTAAGTATTCTAGCCCTGAAGGGGCAAGGGAATTACTGACAAAGCTAGAACAAGAAGCTGAAGTTAGCTTTGGCCGTTTAGACATTGAATGGCTTGAACGGCTGCAGGCTGTGGTCAAACTGCTTGAGCGTACTGTATTGGCTATTGCCGCCCTGCTGGTTTTAGCTGTGGTATTAGTGATTGGTAATACCATTCGTCTGGCGATTATGAATCGCCGCACCGAAATTGAGGTGATGAAACTGGTTGGGGCGACAGAAGCCTTTATTCAGCGTCCATTCCTCTATACCGGAATTTGGTTCGGTATTATTGGTGGCGTATTAGCATGGGTGATCATAAATTTATTAGTGTGGTATCTCGATTTTGCATTGGCTGAGTTACTCGGTTTGTATGGTAGTCAGTTACATATGGAGTCATTGACGCTTACTGAATTAGGCCAGTTAGTGCTATTGGCATCCTTTCTAGGTTGGCTTGGCTCTTACCTTTCTGTAAGGCAACATCTGCGAGCGATAGAGCCTTCTTAACGGTTGTCATGCACTTGTATTAAACATGAACTATCCTTCATTTGCGTTGTCTTTATCTAGGTGTAAGAATTTAATCGTACATATTAGATAACGCCGATGGTTGACATATTTTGTCAATTAGTCGATAGTTCACAATCCATCTTATATCGAGGTGGATTTTTAGGTTTAGCTAGACCGTAGTATTGGTAATAAGTAGGAGCGTGAATGACTGATCAAACGCAAACAATGGCACTAATGGTTCCTCAAAGTAGTGGCAGCCTCGAGTCTTATATTCACTCAGCGCACAGCATCTCTATGCTGGATGCGGAGAAAGAGCATGAGCTAGCGAAGCGTCTACAGGAAACTGGTGACCTAAGTGCTGCGAAAGAGCTGATTATGTCGCACCTGCGTTTCGTAGTGCATGTTGCTAAAGGCTACTCTGGATACGGTCTACCGCAAGCCGATTTGATCCAAGAAGGTAACATTGGCTTGATGAAAGCCGTTAAGCGTTTTGACCCTGATGTGGGTGTGCGCTTGGTGTCATTTGCCGTGCATTGGATCAAAGCTGAAATTCATGAGTATGTGCTTAAAAACTGGCGCATAGTGAAAGTTGCAACCACAAAAGCACAGCGCAAGTTGTTCTTTAACCTTCGTAAAACTAAGAAGCGTCTTGGCTGGTTTAGTGATAATGAAGTGGGCATGGTTGCAGAAAGCCTAGGTGTGTCTAAAGCCGACGTGACCGAAATGGAATCACGTATGGCGGCTCAAGATCCAGCATTTGATCTGGCCAGTGATAATGATGACGAGCAAGATTATGCGCCTATGCATTACCTTGAAGATCATTCATCAGACTTAGCGTCTCAAGTTGAAAATGACAACTGGGAACAGAATAACCAAACGCGTCTGCTGTCAGCTATCAAGACTCTTGATGAGCGTAGTCAGCACATTCTCCAAGCTCGTTGGTTAAATGAAGATAAAACCACGCTACAAGAGCTAGCGGCAACCTATCAAGTCTCGGCAGAACGTATTCGCCAACTTGAAAAGAATGCGATGAATAAACTAAAAGGACGAATGGAAGGCTAAGGCTTTTTGTTAGTGCTTTAAAGAAAACCTGCTTACTAGCAGGTTTTTTTATGTCTGGAGTTTACCCAGGCATGCAGGTTGTTTCTTATCAATCAAACTTCGTTTGATACAAGGTCGTGGTGCTTCGCCCATTCTTGTAATACAGAGTAGAGCCAAGGGGCAAAGCGCTTGCGCCCGCTGTTGATTTCATAAAAGGTAATCCCTCAGCGCCCCGGCGAAATTTAAACAGCAAAATTTCGAACGGGGGAAGATTTGATTCTGTGAGTTAATGTGAAATCTTTAAAGCTAAGGTATTTTCTGGAAGACAAATAGGGCTAAACATAAATTAAGAGGAAGTAACAATATGGCAGAACGGATCTCACCGATATCAGACTTTCTACTTCAGTTAGATCGCTTAAAAGCAGTAGATAGGCGGACGTATATTAACGGTGGAGAACGGGTAGAGAATTCTGCTGAGCATTCTTGGTATTTGGCGATGGCTTGCTGGGCTTTTGCTGAGTTACTGCAAGATGACTTCGATCTGCTCAAGCTACTCAAGTTAGCATTGGTACATGATCTCGGTGAAATTGATGCGGGGGATACCTTCCTCTATAGTAAAAACAGAGCTACAGCCCATATTGATGAACGCAATTGTATCAACAGTTTAGCATCGCATGTAGGCAACCCAATTAGATCGCTTGTCGATGTATGGGAGGAGCAGGAAGCGGGCCAATCTAGAGAGGCTAAGCTACTTAAAGTTATAGACCGACTATTGCCATTTTTGCATAACATGACTAGCCAAGGTCAGGCGTGGCGAGACAATGGCATCCATAAAGTTCAAGTCTTGAAAATGCATCAATTCATTGAAAGTGACTACCCTGAAATACACATGTGGTTTATTGAAAAACTTGATTATGCGGTAGGCCAAGGCTGGCTAAAAGATGCATAAAAATGGATTAACTTATATTCTAACGAAGTAAATATAGCTACTTTAGTCAATGCTTATTCCATTGGTCTTAATGGCTGCTGGTTGAATGGAATAGGAAGTAACTCCCAAATAGAATGATTTATTTCGATAAGGTATTTCGATTGAGATTAGAGATAAAAAACTGATGCGACTATAAATTGTTCGTAATTACCATATCCATTCACAATTTGTTTACACTAACTTGTTAGCAATGATAAGTTAGCTCTCGATAGATAAGAGGCGTTGATAGTATTGCGTCATTTAGGAAGGTAAGTCATACCTTTCTGGTTATATTCATAATTTAGAAGCCATCATGAAAAGGGATAGTTAGATGAGTGAAGTTGCTGTAGATAATAATGAAGCAAGTAAAGGGAACGTTAAGATAGTTTATATTCTATATATGGTTGGGTTAGTGTTCGGTGTAACAGGTATTGTAGGCGTAATCATGGCTTACATTAATAAGAGTACCGCTCCAGAATGGCTACAATCTCACTATCAGTACCAAATTAGAACATTTTGGATTGGAGCGCTATTTATGTTTGTTGGCGGACTGCTATCATTAGTTCTAATCGGTTGGTTTATTCTATTATTTTGGGTAGTTTGGTTAATAATACGCTCAATTAAAGGAATTCAGGCTCTTGATGCTAATGAGCCAATTAATAATCCCAAAAGTTGGCTTTTTAAATAACTAACGGATAATCATTTCAAGTCAGTGGGCTAGTAACCTATTTCTAGCCTACAGTTCAGGTATAAACAACACTAATTTCCTAATTTAACCGCTGCAATAATTTGTTTACGCACAACTTTAATTCCGACTGTGGGGATATCAGGCCATGGGTAATATTGCCTTGGTCTTTTAAAGCGGGCAACTTTGTCGGCAAGAAATTCGGTTAACTCAGGTTCTGATGGCTGACTAACTGAATTGTTGGCGATTTTTATAGTCGCGGCTGGTAGGCTGCCAAACTTGTCATCTGCGATAGCAAAGACGATGGCGTCATCTATCTGTGGGTGTAGCTTTAGCGCTGCCTCTATCTCTTCGGGCTGAATATTCTCACCGCCACTGATAAACATGTTGTCGGCTCGGCCATCAATGCATAGGTTGGCATTTTCATCCCAGTGACCTAAATCTTTAGTATAGAACCAGCCGTTGGCATCTAGCGGCAGAGTATAGTGTTCTTTGGCTTGACGGTTTTGTGCGGCAGAGCCTGTTATACAAGAGCCTTTTGTCAGATAACCAAGAAACAGACATTCACCCTTTACCCATATTTCACCATCAACGATTTTGAGTTCTCGCTTGGGTAACACTGTACCGCTAGAGCCATCGGCGCGTGCTTTACCTGTGGTGATCTGCGAGCTCATCTCTGTCATGCCATAGCTCGTAAAGGCAGCTATGTTAAGCGTGTCGAGCTGCTGCAATAGATCGGCTGAGATCACGCCGCCACCCAGTAGCATAGCTTTTACTTGGCTAAGATCGCAGTTATCGCTAGTAAGCAGCTGTTGCAGTTGGGCGCTGACCAGTGATAGATGACTGACTTTGTCGCGGCTTAATTGCATTGCTAGGCTAATTTTTTTGTCTTCAAATACCACACAGGCACCGGCCAGAGCGCAGCGGTTAGCAATCGCGAGTCCACCAATATGAAACAGTGGTAACGACAGTAACCAGCAATCTTTTGCTGTGATATCGATAAGCGATTTTGAGCCACTGGCGCTGGCGATATGATTCGCCAAACTATGTACGGCCGCTTTAGGTAAACCAGTACTGCCGGAGGTGAGAATGGCGTTGACGCCTTGGTTTGGGTCAATGTTTAGTGCTGACGCTGTGCTGTGCTGAGTAAAATCGAGATTTAATTGCTGAGTAATATCGTTACTAAGTGCCGCACGCAGCGCTGGGGTGGGGCAGCTACTTGAACTGTCGGCTAACCAGCAGTAACCATATTGATGAGTGTGGATCAGCTCTATTAGCTGCTTGGGCGCGAATCGCGGTGAGATAGGACAAAACAACATACCGTGATCAACACAGGCCCAATATAGCGTGAGTAATTCTGGTTGATTATGGCCGATGCAGGCAATTCTATCGCCTCGTTGTACGCCGGCTTGTATCAACTGTTGGCCGATAGCCAGCACTTGTTGACTGAGCATTTGATAGCTGAAAGTTAGCTCTCCGATACGGTAAGCAGCGGTGTTAGGCGCTATGGCCGCGCGCTGATGGAGCGGCGATAGAGTGGTTTTACCTGCGTCATGCTGTGACATCTTGGACTAAAGCTCTACTAACAGCGATAGTTCGCTCAGCTGCAGACATTGAGTTTTCCCTGAGCTTTGCAACAGGTCTTGGCTAAAGGCGGCTAAGGTGTCTATACCCGGGATTTCATCCGGTGTAGCTATGTTAGCCAGCCGACTCAGAGCATGAATGCCTAAGCTGGATTCTAAACTTGAACTTAGAATGGTTCGTACCCCGTGTTCATTAGCAACATGCTGCAATGCTTGTAGCTTCTCTAAGCTACCTAGTAGCATAGGTTTGATGATGATGGCACAAAGCCCTGCTTGCATCTCAAATTGGTAGTCTGGGTCGTTGAGTGACTCATCGAGAGCCCAAGGTGCCTCTATGGCCTTATAAAAACTCTGATTATCACTCGGTTGCCTACAGGGCTCTTCGATATACTCAATGGCATGTAACGGGATACAGGCGATAAATTCGATTGCTTGTTGTAACTCAAAGCCGCGATTGGCATCTAGCCTAAGTTTTAGATCAGGCCGAATCGCTAAGATCTGATGAATAAGTTGGATTTCATCTTCTAGCGATGTCTGCGCCACTTTAACTTTTACTGCATGGACATTGCTGGTAAGTGCGGCCACCCGCTGGGCTACAGCGCTCAGAGGTTCATCTTGGTTGCGATAGATAAGCGGTATTGTGCGACTCTCTATGCTATGGCCGTCGAGTGAGTCCATCAGTTTGGCGTGCATCAAGCTTAAGCCAAAGGCGATAGCGGGCTGCTGGCTATTATCTGCAAGTGTCAGTAGCTTATCAACGGGTTGTTGCAGCAATGCAGGTAGGTCATTGGTTAATTCTGTAATCGTTTCAGCTAGTGAGTGCTGACTAAAACCTGTGATTGGATTGCCATCGACATCGTGACCTGAAAGGGGCGATATTTCAACATATTCAGTGCGTTCGTTAGAGTCTGTCGTGGCTGTCACTACAAGCACTAAGCCGCTACGATTATCTATCCGTTGTTTACCCACTGGCAGTAATCGATCGAGTTCAATACTGAATTGATAAAGGCTAAGTTTACTCAGAATCATTTAGAGGCCTATTAGGTAATGTTGGGTTAACGGCAAGGGGTTTCAGTAGCCGCAAAACTAGCTGACTAAAGGTGTCAGGCGCAGCGCTATGAACATTATGGCCACTGGCATTCACAGGATAAAGCTTGAGTGGGTATTGTTGCTGCCAGCGCGTGGCCAGTGACAGAAATTTTTTGTCATCAGCGCCTGCAATAAAGAAACATGGCGCGCTGATAACTGCAGGGGTATCCCACAAGTCAGCTTGTTGTGCCAGTGAGGTGGCTTGATAGCAGTTGCTTAGGTTTACGCCTTGGTTGCCGCTGCGGCGCAGGATCATCAATTGACGCTCCTTGCTACTCAGATCAGCAAATACAGCTTGTTGGTACCATTGGGTCAAAAACGTTGTGATATCAAGTTGGGCGAGCTTATCTGCCCATTGCGCATCATTGATCTCTCGTTGTGCTTTATCTTGTTCAGACTGCAACCCCGGGTGACAAGACTCTAGGATAAGGCTTAGTACATAACTCGGATAGCGGCGAGCCAGATGCAGTGCAATGCGGCCGCCGAGCGAGTAACCGATCAGATGATACTGTTTGACCCCTAGTGTTGCGACGGTTTGCTCAATGAGCTCACAACAAGTCTCAAACCCTGGCGTCGACAGCGGCTGATTGAGACTGTCGCCATGGCCGGGCAGATCAATACTAATACAGTAATATTGCTCAGCGAGTACTTCGGTGACAGCTAACCAATCTTGTTTATCGCCTAAGAAACCATGCAGTAACACTATAGCAGGGTTGTTAGGTTGACCTTGGCAGCGATAACTTAGCATTAACTCTGTTTTACCCAAGTGGCAATGGCAGCAATTTGATCGCTCGCTTGATGCTGCGCCACGCTGACCTCAATGACCGATGGACCTGCATAGGTCATGGCGTATTCATAAGATTCAATAAAGTCTTCGAGGTTGTCTACCTGGTTATAGGCTAAGCCGAACATGGCGGCGCCAAACCCGAATTCTAGACCATGAGATAAGCGATAGTAGTCGGTTCTTAGCTGTTCGTTAGGGACTGGCAGCAGGTTAAAGATATTGCCGCCATCATTATTGAGGATAACAATCACAAACGGGCTAGTGACCGTGCGGGCAATCGCCAGTGAGTTGAGATCATGTAGCTGCGAGATATCGCCAATAATCAATGTCGTTGGCTTTTTGTCTGCAATTGCAACCCCTGATGCAGTGGCTAGTAGGCCGTCAATACCTGATGCGCCGCGATTGGTAAAGACATTGGCGTAGTCAGCCGTGATAGGCGCATACATATCAAATAAGCGTACTGGCAAACTATTACCAATAAACAACTGCTGGGCTGCTGTTTGCCGCTGAGCTATCGCTCTAATGGCCTGCGCTTCACCAAAGTCTGCATGGTCAATTTGTTGCTGGAACAGCGTCTCAAGCGCAGCATTGTGCTGTGTGAGTGCGAGTGCCCATTGCGCCTCTGAGGATCGTGGCCATGGTAACTGGCTAAAGGTATCTGCTTTTGCAATCCACTGCTGCTTGGACTTATGGCTAGGGTCGAGCCTTTGTTGCTGAGGCAAGATTTGCCAGTAATCCTTCCACGGTTTTTCGTTTAAATAGCTGATGAGCCGTTTTGACAAAATACGACCGCCAAACACCAGTACTTTTTCTGCTTGCGCTAATATCGCTTGAGACTTTGGATGCAGTAGTAGTTGATCAATATTGCCAATGGCTGCGCTGCTTTGTCTAAGCTGCGACTGTGCGTCGGTCAAAATTGGCCAGCCGAGTTTAATAGACAGTGCGATAAGCTGCTCTGGATTATGCTCAGGAGGTAGCGTCGCCGCGATAATCACCCCTTTACCATGGACAAATCGTGCCAGAGCATCAGCGGTTGGCAGCTGCGATGCGGTGTGTGTAGCGTATTGAATATAGGGCGTCCGATCTTGTTGCCACTGGGCAACAGGCTTTAAATATTGGCTAAAATCGGCTTGTGGCTGAGCGGGGTAGAGCGGTTCGCGGTACATGCAGTTTATATGTACTGGTTGAGATTGATTACTTACTGCATCATCGATACTGCTTAATAGCGCTGCCGGGCTGATGTTGAGATCAGGCGTCGGTAGATTGAGTGGTTTAGCATATTGGGCAAATATTGCTGGCTGAGTAATAGCTTGATTGGCGCCACAGTCAATCAGCTCTGGCGGACGGTCACCTGAGAGTACAATAAGGGGGACCTGGGTTAACCAAGCTTCAATAATTGCTGGGTATAGGTTGGCAACTGCGGTACCTGAGGTGGTAATTATCGCCACCGGAGCTGCGCTAGCTTTAGCCAAGCCAAGCGCCATAAAGCCGAGTCCACGCTCATCGAAATGCAGATGCTGACAGAGGTTTGTCTGCTTGGCGGCGGCCAGGGTTAGTGGCGTGGAGCGAGAGCCCGGTGCCATACACACATGTTTAACGCCTAGACGAGCAAGCTCCTCTAAGATCAATGTGCCCCATAACAAATTCAGTTCAGCTGTATGTTCAGTTTGCATAGATAATTACCATCCCAATGATAATGCTAGTTTAACTTGCTTTAGCGCAAAGGAATATGATCGGCTTTGGTTTTATATCAACTTGATTAAATACTCGTTTGGCTTTTGTTTTTAGCCTTGATTATCAATCCATTCACTCATTACCACATGGGTTTTAATTTTAGTGATATCGGGGTGAGCGTCGATAAACTCACGAATTTGATGTAATCGTTTCATTGATGCTGCGCTCACATAAACTAGAAGATCCATGTCGCCAGTGATGCCTCTGCAGGTCATTATCTCTGGAATGGTACGAAATACTTTGACTATATCGGCACAGTTTGGGCACTGATGGCGAATTTCAAAATACGCAGTAACCCCTTCTGTTTGTGAGGCACTGAGCAAGACTTGGTAACCACGAATGGTACCGTTTTTTTCCATCTTTCTAATTCGTTCTGTGACAGCGGAGCGAGATAGGTTAACCTCTGCAGCAATATCTGAAATGCTACGACGAGCGTCAGTTCTTAGTGCCGTTACAATAGCGTTATCAAACTTATCCATAGCGTACCCAACATTATGACTGTAAATGAGTGAACAACCGACAAAGTGACGGGCTATTCGGTGATCTTGTTTGTGATTAAGCGCAGTTTGCAGCTCAGTGTAGAATTATAATAGTGCCATTGAAGTCAGTGAGTATATGAGATGAACCAAATATCAGCAACAATAGGACGTTGGCAAGGTGCCGGCTTGATGGCCACCACTTTGTTGGGCACCGGAGTATTTATCTTACCGCAAATGACCATAGCAACTGCGGGACAGGGGGCATTAATTGCTTGGTTGGTGCTGACGTTAGCCATCATCCCAGTAACCTTAGTGTTTGGCCGTTTAGCCAGCGTGCTCCCCCATGCAGCAGGTCCAGCGTATTTTGTCGAAAAGGCTTTTGGCCGCACAGCGGGCCGCACCATAGGGTTAATGTTTCTGCTGGTGGTACCTATTGGAGCGCCTGCTGCAATCCTAATGACCTTCCAATTTGTGAATGCTCTAGTGCCGATAGAGGGTTGGGCGCAGGTGGCGACTGAACTATTATTGCTTGGTGTATTATTGCTGTTAAACCTTAGAGGCATTCAAGTCTCTGCCAAACTGCAGTTTGCTTTAACGCTAGCGATTGTTTCAGTAGTCGTGGCATTGTTTGGTGGTGTGGGAATGAGCTTGTCAGAGCTTGAATCCTTTACTCATCAACATAGCCCTAACGTCAGTTTAGTGATGGCGGCAGTCGGTATCGCGTTTTGGAGTTTTCTTGGTATTGAGGCGATGACGCATTTGGCGAGCGATTTTCGTAACCCTAAGCAAGATATGATCCCGGCGATGCTCATTGGCACTGTGCTGGTGGGTATTGTCTATTTAGCTTGTACATTACTGTTACTTGTGGTGCCAAGCGAAACGCCGGTGGCAATGGTTGGAGCGTTTGATAGCTTATTGGGGGGCTATGGTGCACAGGTGATTGGTATTTTGGGGATTGTCAGTGGTTTGGCGACCGTGAATGTTTATACCGCCAGCGTCTCTAGGCTTATCTGGAGCTTTAGCCGTGACGGTGTGTTGCCCAAGTATTTTAACCAGCTCAATCAGCACAACTCTCCTGCTCGTGCATCAATCGCGGTATTGGTTTCAATGGCATTGGTGATAATTCTGACCTATGTTACTGGCCAGCAATTAGAAGACCTAATTGCTTGGAGCAATGGGGTGTTTGTGATTATCTATCTGGCGGCGATGCTTGCCGCCGCAAAACTGCTGAGCAAGCGTTATCTGCCATTGGTTGCACTTAGCTGTATTTTGTGTGCTGTTATTGGCTTTGCATTGGGTTGGAATATGGCTTATGCCATGCTGTTAATGCTAGTGCTATTTCCAATATTGTGGCTACAAAAAACACATTTAAATCGTAAACAGTTACTTGCTGAATAACTTAAGATTGCTGTTGTTTCTCAATCGCAAGATTACGCATTTGAATTAGCTCGCTATGCCTTAAGTAAAGTAATTCTGAAGTACGGCGGATCATCTGGTCTTCATATTGGCACAGATGACCGTCTGCGTATGCTAGGCGCCACATTGCTAAGATTAACTGCTGTTTTTGTTCAATATCAAAATTGTCATTAATCGCTTGGGTAAATTCGAATAAAGAGGTCGAATTGCTCTGGGACACGGTCGCGTCTTTTATTAATGCGTCGACATCATTAACTGACAAACCTAAAGTGGTGGTAAGCAGCTCGGGCAGTATCTTCGCCTCTTCATCTGACATAGTCTCATCGGCCATAACCACTTCTAGCAGTAAACTTGCAGCTGCGAGGTTGAGATGGTGAGCTTTTTCCTCGGCGGATAATGTCTGATTAGGGGATTCAAAAAACTGTTTTAGCTTGGCAAGCATATAAAATCCTCATTAGGTTATCGCCATTGCATTCTAGCGTTGTTATGTTGCTTGCTATGAGTCGCGTCGACAAGCAGTAAGTATGGCTGAAATTGTCTCGTTTATTGATTTTTAATGGGTAAATTTGTATTGGTTTCAATGAACGTTGTATTAATGCAATGACAGTGACTATAACTTAGAGCAGCAAATAAAGAGAGAGTTCCATCTTGGTTTATATTGATAGCATAAACCAAGACGGTAAGGGGAGCTTATAAAATGGCGCCAAGTCCCTTCATCAATAGATCTGAAGTACCCGAAGTACCATTTGCATCGAGATAGCCTTTAACTATATCAACCATAGGCGCGGCAAGTTCTTTTGAGATCCCTAGCTTTTCAAAGGCGTCATAAACCATTGCACCGCCCTGTAATGATTCACCGAATCCGCCAGCTTTGGATAGTAGACCAGACATACCTGATTCGTTGTCTAGCTCAGGCACAGCACCTAGCAAGCCGTCAATACCAGGGATTGAATCTGAAATGGAGCTGAAGTCACTGCTGCCCAATGAAGACTGTGCTAACGATAGTAAGCTGCCTAAGCCACCTTCTGCTTGATCTTGGCTTAAACCTAATTGTGACATGACATTGCCAACTAAGTCGCTTGATTCTGATGGCTTAGATACAGCGTTGGTCACTTCTGTTAGCGAGTCTAATCCGTAAGCGGTAGCCTGAGTCGATACAAGACTAAGCATAGCGAGAAAAGTTGCAGTCAATAATTTCATGAGGGTCATCCTTTAAGGTTTATCTGTTGCAGTTTTTATTAGTTTAACGGTTTTAACAGTCCGTTTGCAGTTTTTTTACTTTTTAGAAATAGTAAATACGTGATTTGAACTGTGCATTAATTACCAAATTTGGGTATCCTTAGCCCTAATTCGTGTTATTCAATTTCAATGTTTGGAATACCCTATGTCATTATCAGCCATCTTGACTCAAGCTTTTAATTTTTTTCGTAATAATATTAGCCAATTAGCAACGCTGCTGGTTCCTGTATTGTTTATTCAGGTGGGTATACAGCTATGGCTGAGCCTAGAAATTAACGCTGCCGATCTTGAAAACCCACAGTTTGGCACCAGTCATATGGTCGCGATGATGGTGTTGCTGTTGGTTTTTTCTTTTCTTATCGCCGCGCTAACACTGTTTTTAGAGATCCGCTCACAAGGGCATAGCCCAAGTAACGCAATGATCTTAAAAACCAGCCTTAATTTTGTGCCCACTCTTTTGTTGGCTGGAGTACTTTCTGGTTTAGCGGTCGTAGGTCCATTTATAGTGTTGCTGGCAATTAACCCAATGCTCGGCATTATTGGTTTAGTATTAAGTATTTATCTATTTGCTAGGCTCGCCTTTGTTAATTTCATGGTGGTCGTTGAGCGATTGACCCCACTAGAAGCCATTAAACGTAGCTTCGCATTTAGTGGACCAATCACGCTAAAAACCATCACGGTATTGTTAATCTATATCCCTATCTCGCTTGCTGGTGGCGTATTGGCACTTGCAACACAGCTCGGCGGCGTACCTTTGCAACTTGTTGGTGAAGTCGTTGTGGCATTCTTTGGTCTATTTGTGAACGTTGCACTGTTCCGTTTGTACATGGTTTCACGTGATGACTCTGATGTGCAGGGTAATTTAGAGCAGTAATCACGGTTATTGCTTATCAGCTTTGTCACGGGTATTGAGTAAAATGCTCGTGATAGAGTTTCAATATATCACTGTGTGGTGCCATTAGCGGCGTAGGAGTGTATCTTGTTAAACGATATCGAATTCGTTAATCAGTTTTCGGCAGAGCTGGGGCAAGACTACCGTAAAGCCAAAAGTTTTGTTACTGATGTACCTACCCAGGCGTTACTGCACGTAAGAAGTTTTAGCCACAAGCTTACTAGTTTGCTGGCAGAGAAACGTTCAATTCATTTTGATAGCCCCAACCTCTACGACCGAATAGAACTACTGAATCAACGTCGATTAATCGATGTAAAAACCACTCGAGCACTGCATAAATTACGCACAGACGGTAACCGTGGTGCGCACCCTGAAAAGTATCACTTAACGCCTGAACAACTGCAGCAGCTTAGCCAGCGAGCGATTAAAAATTTACTGCAGCTTGTGGATACTTTGTTTACGCAAGTCACTGGCAATACCTGTCCAAAATATTACTTTGAAGAGTTTGATGCCTTAGCGGGTAGGGATTTGTGTTACCGCGCAGTGATGGAGCGAGATGCGGAATCACAATATTTGGTGGGAATGTCACTCAAAACGCGGGCATTAATGCAAAGAGAGCAAGAGCTCGCGTTGCAAGAACCTAGTGAAGACAGCGTAAAGGAGCGTTCTAGCGCTTCTTTTAAACAAGCGAGCTATTGGTTTTCCCAGGCTGCTGAGCACGATAGTAATGCGCTTTTTGAACATGGAGTCGCATTAATTCATGGCTATAGTGGTGAGTTTGATGTTATTGCAGGTGAGCAAGCAATTGCCAAAGCGGCCGCTGCGGGCGTTGCCAATGCGATGGCGCTGCTCGGTTATTTCTACTTAGTTGGCAGTCAACATTTTACCGCTGATATCGCTCTTGCAGAGCAGTATTTAAGCCAGGCCGCAAAGTTAGAACAGTCTGAAGCGATGGCTAACTTAGGGGTACTCTATTACCAGAAATCAGATTTGCAGTGCGCTTATAAATATATCAGTCGTGCTGCAAAAGCTGGTTTTCCACACGCACAATTTCATCTTGCGCTGATGCTGGCTCGTGGTGAAGGCTGTGACGTAGATGCAATAAAAAGTGAATACTGGCTAGCCGAAGCTGCTGAACAAGGGCAGGTGGATGCCATGTTTTCCAGAGCGCAGACTATGCTGCACGATGATACTGGTCTGGTAGAGGATTACACTCAGGCGGAAGACTATTTACGTGAAGTGATAAAGTACGGTCACAGTGTGCCAGCCATGATAGAGTTAAGTATCGCTCTGGCCGACGGTGTACTTGGTCGCATTGATGTGGTTGCATCAGCCTCGTTACTTAAACTCGCTAAAGAGCATGCCAATGCAGAAGAGTTGGCAGTTATTGAGCCTCTTTGGACGTCGCTTGAACAGCAGGTTTTGTCGGTGATGCAGATGACCAGTTCGCCACAAGAGAAAGAAGCATTAGCAAAGGCCGCTGAATTACTGAGTTAGGTCGCATAGTGTTTTAGCTTTTCCCCATGTTAGCTGAAGATGCAATCTGAAAATGCCGGCTTGATTCTTTATGAATAATCGCCTCATTTATTGCAATTGTAGAGTGATATTGCCTAATATTTAACCTGGATACTTTTTCTGCAGTTACTTTTATTTTAAGTACAAAATTTGGAATAGTAGTTTCAATTATTTTTTTATTCTGCTATTGAATTTTATATAGATAATTACACTGTATGTTATTTTGTACATTCTTCACTTTGTTGTTTGTTAAAATCCCCTTGTATACATTATGCAATCTGTGTACATTAGCTTCAAATAAATATTGGAGCGCTATATGTCCTACTCTGCCACTAATGAAGCCAATTCTATTCTTATCTCTTTAGCTTCCTGGAAAAGTATAAATATTGAGTTGAATCATTTTGCAGAGCGCTATGTCCGATTGGCACTGGCGATTGGGCAGCACGATGATCTTTATATTGACGCCTATTTTGGCCCAAGGGTTTGGAAGGAAGAAGCCTATTGGCAGCCCATGACAGCGCTTAGAGCGCAGTTTGAAGAAGGCAGTCAGTTACTTAATGTGTTGGGGGGTAAAAAGTTTAATGCAGAGTTACAAGCACGGTATAACTTTCTAGAGAAACAGTGGTTATCTATTGGTGCTTATTTAGACTTATTAGAGGGTAAGGAGCTTAGCTTTGATGAGGAGGCTGCAAGATTATATGACTCTTCTGTGGCTAATTTTCAGCGAGATGAATTAAAAGCAATACACCTTGAGCTCGATCGACTATTGCCTGGCATTGGTAGCTTACAGAGCCGGTTTAATGTATTTAAAGATAGTTACATCGTCCCTAAAGATAAGGCGGCTGCTGTCTTTAATGCTGCGGTCGACAAGGCTCGAGAGTTAACTAAGTTACAGTTCACACTACCAGAAAATGAGAGTTGTGAAATAGAGTATGTGAATGACAAAGTCTGGACCGCTTATAACTGGTTTAAAGGTGATTACCATAGCCTTATTCAACTCAATCAAGATCAGCCTCTGACAATCGATCGATACTTGGAGCTTGCCACTCACGAAGGCTATCCCGGCCATCATGTGTTTAATGCTTTGCAGGAGCAGTTGTTAGTTAAAGGAAAAGGTTGGTTAGAGTACTCTGTTTACCCGCTATACAGTCCAATTTCATTTTTAGCTGAAGGCAGTGCTAATTATGCACTCCGCTTGCTGATGACAGCCGAAGAAATCGTTAATTTTGAACGCGATGTATTAATGCCTTTAGCAGGGCTGGATGCCGATATGGCGTTATTTCACAAAGTTTTTGCGTGCGTTAAGCGGCTGGGATACTTTGAAAACCATGTCAGCAAGCTACTGACGGATAAAAAAATTGATCAGCAAGAGGCTATAAGGTTATTGGCTGATGATGCGCTTTATACTCATTCGCGGGCTGAACAGCGTATACGTTTCTTTGACTGCAATCGTTCTTACATTATCAATTATAGTGTCGGTGAAGATGCTGTCGCTGATTGGGTTGAATTTGAATCTGATAGTAAAGCGGTACATTGGCAGCGTTTTGAGGCCTTGCTATCAAGGCCCCGCAGCGCATCTGCAATGAAGCTTACTCGTTAGGGTTGTGCTCGAAAGTGCGTCCAGCTCTTGCTGATTGAGGTGGACTATCTTTAAACACTGTCTCTTTAAAAGCTGTATCGCTGAAAGCGTCAGCTTGCTGATTGCTCTCTCTATGGAATGTTTGTCCAGCCTGCTGTTTTTGGAAACGCGCGAGCTGACGTTTCAAATAGACACGACCAAAAAGGCTTAAAGTAATAAAGGCGATGGCACCAAAAAGTAATAGAAATGGCAGTGCGACTAAAGCTAAGGTCATAAAGGCTAAACCGATAACGAATGCTAACCAGCCGCGAGAGCCTGAAAATCGGCTTTGCATTGAACTGCTTTGAAATTGGTTGTAAATCATATGTTCTCCAAAATTGCTTGATCATTAGCTTACACTAAAAAGATGAATACTGACTGAATGAGTAAGCTAATGACTTTCATAGTGCCGATAAACTGAGCAGATATCACGTTAATAAAGGTTAATCTTGATTAGAGGTTGTTGATCTTTCTAGCTTCATTTTTAACCCTAAGACCGCGCTTCTTGGCTATTTTTACTATGTTGTAGGCTATTCATGGAAAATGACTAAGCCACATCGCCTACGCCTTGTTAAAATAGCCAATAAACTACCGCAAAGATCAACTGTCCCTAACTTTCGCAAATTCTTTTAGGCTTGGTGAGCTAAAGGCTGCTGAAACACTTTGGCAAATAATGTTCTTAACCCATTGGTGCCCAGGATCGTCATCGTTCCTTTGGTGCCATAACAGTACATAAGCAAGTGGCATGAAATCAAAAGGTAGAGACAGTTCTGCTAATGGATATAGTTTTTGTGCATGTTTGGCAAAGCTTGCAGGTAGTGTGAATATCAGATCACTATGAGCGCAAATACTGGCGGCGCCATAAAAATCAGGCACTGTGGTGCTGATGCGACGATGATGACCTAAGTCGGCTAAGTGATAGTCTAGCGCCCACCAATCATTCCCTTCACAGCGTACTTGCACATGCGACATCTCTAGGTAGATCTCTTGGTTCCAATGGCCAGCAGCTATTGCGGCGAGCAATGGGTGACCTTTTCGAACCAGACAGACTTGTTCGTCAGTAAACAGAGTTTGATGCGCTATTCCATCGGGAAGCCTGTCTACCTGAAAAGCAGACTGTGGATGCAGATCACGCCCTGATATGCCAAAATCTATCTGCCCTTGCTGGATTGCTAGTGTCGAGTTTTCGGTCCAGACATAGCTATCGAGCTTAAGGTTTGGTGCTTTGGTCAGTAGCGGGCCTATAAAATAGGGGATGAGTGTTTCATAGGCACTTTCAACCATGGCAAATGAGAACTGTCTGCTACTGCTAGCGGGCTCAAAGCTAGGTGGTAAAGTCAGTTGATATAAGCCTTGTAGGCTTTGTGGCAGCATTTTTCCTAGTTGAACGGCGTGAGCGGTTGGCTTCAATCCATGAGCTGTGCGCAGAAAAAGCGGATCGCCTAAGGTTTCACGCAGCCTATTGAGACTTTTACTCAATGCAGACTGACTGACATGCAAACGGTTGGCTGCTCGAGTAACACTTTGCTCTTCAAGTAGTATTTGTAATATCACTAGCAGGTTTAAGTCGATACGAGCCAAATTCTCTAATTTCACGAGATATTCCTCAATGGAAATTCATTATGGAAATAATATCATTTCTGTTCATACCATGGTTTGATTAATATAGTCACGTTTCCTTTATTTGAGAAAGATGATGCGTCGTAATCTATTACCTATTTTAATGTCGATGGTGGTTCTTAGTCCTTTGGCTATCGATATTTACCTTCCTTCTATGCCAGCCATGGCGGCAGAGTTTTCAGTTTCAGCGAGCCAAATCCAGTCGACTTTGGTGTTGTTCCTCTTTGCGATGGGCACTGGACAATTATTGATCGGTCCTTTAGCCGATAGATATGGCAGAAGGCCTGTCGCATTAGGCGGTATTATCCTTTATGCCGCAAGTAGTATGCTAGCTGCTGTTGCCGTTGAGTTTGAATGGCTTCAGTTTGCGCGGGTGTTGCAAGGTTTGGCTGCTTGCTCAACCTCTATCGTAGTTTTTAGTGCTGTGCGTGACTGCTTTTCTCCAAAAGAGGGGGCTCGATACTACAGTTACCTTAACGGCATGATATGTGTTATCCCTGCATTAGCACCAACATTGGGTGGCCTGTTGGCACTGCAATTTGGCTGGCGATCTACGTTTGTGTTTATGACACTGTACGCAATTCTTATTTTAGTTTTTGTCGGCTACCGTCTTCCTGAAACACGCCCACAGAATACGGTCAGTTCAGGTCCGCTATATCGCTGGGCTCGTTATAAGCCAGTGATTGTTGAAACACACTTTTTATTCTATGCCTTTGCTTGTATGGCGGGAATGGCGGCCATTCTAAGCTACGTTTCTTATGCTCCCGTTTGGTTAATAGATCGTCTTGGCGTGTCAGAATTGACCTTTAGTGGCCTATTCGGCCTAAATGCTGCGGTTAATATCGTTGCTTGTTTTGCAGCTCCAGTAGTGATTAAAAAACTAGGTAATCGCCCGACGGTTATTGTCGCACTCAGTTTTATGCTGGTTGCAGCTGCAACCGAAGTGCTAGTACAAGTATTCGGCCCTCAAACAGGGTTAGCTGCGGCATTTAGCTTTATGTTGCCAATGATGTTGCTCTGTATTGGTTTTGCGTTGCTGTTAGGACCTGCAACAAGCATGGCGTTATCAGCATTTGGGGAAAGAGCTGGTACAGCAACTGCGATGTTAGGTTTCATTCAGATGAGTGGCGCATCACTACTGACAGCGCTAGTGCAGCAAACCAGCATTCCGGCACCTTACGCTGTCGCTTTGGTCATGGGAGGCTTAGCGATAATCTTACTTGCTATGATGGCGATGTCGCGATTTGACCATTGGCATCAAGAGCAACATGCTCATTAACCGAGTTATGAATGACAGTTAGCTCTGTTTACTGTTAACGATAAAACACCCTTTGACCTGCGTAGAGTAACAATCTATGCAGGTTTTTTTTTGCGGGAAGCTTAATCGAATTGGTATAAACTAAGCCTTATTAAGTTAACAGATTAACAAGGTTTACACTTTTGTCCCGTCCAGATTGTCCTATATGCGGTTACCCATTGAAAGCTTGCTTGTGTGCCAGTATTAGAAGAATGCAGGTAAAAACTGAGCTGATTGTGTTGCAAGATCCCAGTGAAGTTGGTCATGCCAAAAATAGCGTGCGTTTAATGGAGTTAGTGATCCCTGAAACACAGGTCTATGTAGGAGAAACTCCCATGGACTTTTCTGTACTAAGGCAATATCTAGCCAACTCTAACAAGCCAGTCTATTTAGTTTACCCGTCAGAGAACAGCGAATTGGCTGATAGCAGTTCACTCGCTGAAGAGGTGATCCTATTGCTGTTGGATGGTACCTGGAGAAAAGCTTACAAGTTGTTGCAGCTAAACCCGTGGCTAGCGGACTTTCCCGCTCTACATCTTGAGTTAGAATCTGCTTCTAATTACACCATTCGCAAAGCAAGTCGCAGTGATAGTTTATCAACTTTAGAGGCGAGTGCGATGATGTTAAAGGCGATAGATCCACTAAAAGATGTAACACCGTTAACTGATGCATTGGCTGCGTTAGTTGAGCAAAGGTTGGCTTCAATGCCGGCAGATGTGCGCGAACGATATAGAGATAATAAATAGAATTAGAAATTGTGAATCAGGTCATCTTATACTCAGTAAAACCCAATTTAGGTCACGCTAATCCAGTGAAATATAGGGTTTAATAGTCATGTAAGCTATTTTAGCTGACGTAAGTGGCTGCCTCATTCACGGCTTTTGCAGGGGGCGATACTGAATTCATTCAGGTGTTTGATGCAGCCATCTTTCAATCTCACATTAAAATCAACGCTTTAAGGTTTTAGGCCTTTTTAAGCTGGATTAATGCTTCTGAAGCAAATACTTCAGCCGTTGCAGGCCAGCCAAAATGGTAGCCTTGGCCATACCCTTTTCCCATCTTAGCTAATAACTCTTTTTGCTCTTTGGTTTCAATCCCTTCAGCGATATAACAAATGTTCAAAGTTTGCGCTAATTGAATCATGGCTTTGCATAGTTCTTTGCCTTGAGGCTCATGTAATCGATGTGCAAAACTGGAATCAATTTTTAAGCAATCAATTGGCAAGCTACCTAATCGACTTAATGAGGAGAGGCCTGCGCCAAAATCATCGATAGCTATGCCAATATTAAGCTGTTTTAGCTCACTTAAAACCGCAGACATCACGCTTGGTTTACGTATTAACGCTGACTCTTCAATTTCGATAATCAGTTTATCTGAAGGTAACTGAGTTTGTTGGAGTACCTTGGTTAGCATAGCGACAAAATCAGGGTGTTCTAGCTGAGAAGTTGAAATGTTAACGGTGATTTTTAATTTATTATTGTACTGCGTATGCCAGAGTGCCATCTGGGTACAGGCTTGTTCTAGTGCCCATAAACCGACATTGACCATGGAGCCAGTTTCTTCCAATAGTGGAATAAATTCACTGGCTTCTAGTATATCGCCGTTACTGCGTTGCCAACGCAGCAGCGCTTCAGCGGCAATCATCTCGTTGGATTCTAGGTCGACAATTTGCTGATAAACTAAACTAAATTGCCCCAAGCTCTGAGCGTGTCTCAAGTCATTGAGTATATGTAGTTTTTTCTCTGCTGCTTCTCGAATAGCGGCATTGTAAAAGCGGATATGATTGGGGCTTTTCTTTGCTGAATACATTGCTGTGTCAGCCATGCTCAGTAATTGATTAGCTTCATGGCTTTGTTGTGGAAACAGTGATATTCCAATACTGGTACTGAGGTAAAACTTTTGCCCATCGATTTCGAATGGCGCGTCAAATAAAGAAAGAACTAAATCAGAGAAGGTTTCGATCTCTTGTTTATTCTTACATTTTGGCAGTACTAAGGTGAATTCATCGCCACCGAGCCGAGCAATCTCTGCGTCCTCAAGACAGCAGGTCTCTAGTCTAGCCGCGACTAATTGCAAAACTTTATCGCCAGTTGCATGGCCGAAACTGTCATTAATATTTTTAAAGCCATTGAGATCTAAAAACATTAAAGCACCAATCATACTGCTGTGCTGTTTAATCTCCTCAATGGCCTTATTAAGAATTTTTATAAGATGAAATCGATTTGGCAAACCGGTTAGCTTGTCGTACATAGCTTGCTGGGTGAGCTTAGCCTCGAGTCGCTTTTTCTCGCTAATATCACTGAATAAATTGACAAAGTACACTGTGCTATCAGCATAGATCCGGCGGCAACTTTGCCAAGCTGGAAACTTTGAGCCATCTGAACGGTATTTCCAAACTTCGCCTTGCCAGTTACCTTTTTCCTTGAGTGGGTTAGCATTGAGCGTGTCATTAAGCATCGCTTCAAGCCCTAGCTCATGGGGTGTTTTGGCGAGCATATGCTCAGCGCTATAACCACAAATACGACACATGGCCTTATTTACTGCCAAGATGCGATTGTCTTCGTTAGTGATATATACAGCTTCTGCACTATCCTCTAGCGTTATCGACATTAGCTCTTTGGGTAGCCCTTCAAAGCCATTGCTTGAGCGAGTGCGACGTTTTCCCCGTCTATCCATGGGAGTAAATTGCACCAAAATGACATCTTCACCTGTAAGCTTTACAGGATAAAGGGTGACCTTGGTCGGCAGCTCGGTTCCTTGCTGACTAATGTGCAGCCAGTTAAAGGCAACTATATTGCCTTTAGCGGCTTCACGGAGCTTTTGTTGTCCGTGTTCAACGCTATTTCTACCTGATGATTGTATTCTAGGGGAGAAATCATAGGGTGTTGCATGGATAAAATTCTCTTCAGTACTTTCGAAGTAACTAAAGGCTGCCTGGTTGGCTGCAAGAAAATGATAACCTTGAATGATAGCCAGGGCTGAAGGTGAATCCGCACTGTCTAATTGAATAAGTTGCTCGGAAAGAGAAGGGCTGGAAGATGTTAGGTGAGAGTATAACTCTGACCACTTTTGCATATTCATTTTTCCCTTTCCTTCATGACATTATTCTTTCAGTTGATACTGATTAAAAGTGTATAAATCTCGAGTTTTAGATACTTTGTTCTATAAGCGTCAAAAATACCTTTATTTGACGCTTTGTACAAACTTGTTGTAACAGTTTTTTGTATAAAATCAGTTTTTGATCATAAAAATGGTCTGGATAAGTGAATTTGTGTTTTTGCTAACTTATTAATTAGCTGACTAATGTAGACGATACCTCGTTAAGCAAATTGATGTTTGCTGGCTAACTGCCATGAGCCACTTAACTAGACGCTGCTAAAGAGTTTGATTGCGGCGTAACATTTGTTAACTTAATGTGAGTGGTGCGGCGTGATGACGATAATCTGAAATAGATTCAACAATCTTGAGGTGGTTAGTGGCTCAGTTTCGAAATAAGGTTTTTTTGCCCATTGTGGGTGTTTTCCTCGGCGCTTTTTCACTGATGATGCTGCTGTCGTATGCTGTTGCATATTGGCGAGTGACTACAGAAGTAACCTCAGATGCTGAGCAGATGATAAATTATGTAGAGCATAAACTGAATTATGCTATGCGTAATATGTATAAACTTGAGCAGTTACATTATGAGAAGTGTGATGATAAAGGTCGAGCAGAGCTAGAGCAGTTTCTACTGCATCACTTTAACGGTGGACTGTTTTTTGTTAGGAGTAGTCAGGAGCAGAGGTATACCTATTGCTCTGTAGTTGGCGAGATCGTTGTAGCACAAAAAGATCGTAACTTTGAAAACTTAATTTTACTCGATGAAGTTAATCGTCAGTTTCCGCTTGCAGTGCTCAATTATAACTGGAGAGAGCAGGATAGTCGCAGTCTGTTTCTTGGTTATATAGGTAAAAAGAACACCAGCGCTATTCGCATCACGCTTGATGATAGTTATGCGTTTTTTGACCCTGAGTGTAGCAAATGCAGGCATGTTGAAGTTAGGCTGACTAATGACAGTTTAGTATATTCTATGGGGCAACCTTTAGTTGATTTAGTCAGCACCGTCCGTATTGAAAGTGACCGTTACCCTTTCTATGTTGCCTCTCAGATAAACCGTAACCGTATTTTAAAAATGATGACAAATAGCCTGGTATTTAGCTTGCCACTATCTTTGTTGGTGTCGTTTTTATGTGCTTATTTGTTTAAACTACTACAAAGATCTGAGCGTTCGCTCAAGCAACAATTAAAGCGAGCAATACGTCAACGAGAGCTTGTCGCTTTTTACCAGCCTATTATGGATGCCGCAACAGGACGTATCGTTGGAGCTGAAGCGCTCGTTCGTTGGGTAAGGCCTAATGGTGAGGTGATTCCACCGGTGCGCTTTATTGATGAGCTCGAACGCACAGCACTAATCAATCCGTTAACAATACAGATGCTCGAGCAGCTCCCAGAAGACTTGGCGCCGATATTTGCAGCTGATGACGAATTCAGATGCAGTCTAAATCTAGTTCCTGAGCAAGTTGAACAAGAAGACTTTTGCTGCCATATAGAGCGGTTAGCAACGTCTGGTTTTCCTACTCATCAGCTAGCGCTTGAAATTACTGAACGTTTGCCTTTAAGAAATTTAGAGGTGGCAAATCAACATCTCGAGCGGTTGAAAGCGCTTGGAGTGGTGATTGAGCTTGATGATGCGGGAACCGGTTATGGTGGAGCATCATATCTGCAAGAGCTGAATATCGACATTCTTAAGATTGATAAACTGTTTGTTGACACCTTAGTGTTGTCACCTAATAACACACCAGTATTAGATGCCTATATTCAAATGGCTAAGACATTGAAGATGGAGGTGATTGCAGAAGGTGTTGAGACGCATGAACAATCTTTAGCACTGCTTGCGAGAGGTGTACACCTGCATCAAGGTTATTACTTCTCTAAGCCACTACCAGCAGAAGAGTTTATTCAGTTTTGGTTAGCAAAACAAAATTGACATAATCCGCACTGCTAGGCTGTTCGATGCAGCAGGTCGGTAAAGCGGGATTAAATAAGCTGATATTTAATGCAAGTGGAATAAGGTAGTATGAGCTCGCTATTTGATTGTTATTTAAGGAACGATGAGTGACGTTAGCTAAAGTATTAATGACTATGACCCTGCCACTTGCTCTTGGTTTCAGTATAGGCATACAGGCAAGTGACGAAAGTGACCCTGTGATGCTGGCGGGGAAGGCTGAAGAGGCAAAAGCGCGCTCGTTAACAATTGAGCAAGAGCAGTTGCAAAAAGCAAAGGATGCTGCCAATAAGGCTGCTGAGCATGAAAAAGAGATGTTGGCCAAAGAGAAACAAAGAGATTGGCAAACCGAGCAGCGTGAAAAAGCGCAGCAGCAGTTTAATGAGCGAGAATCTAGAGAAGACAAATACTTAAGAGAAGCAAAAGAAGCGGCTAAGCTAGAGCGGAAAATACCGAAACCTTCTTAGCTCTAAATTAATTCTAAAGTTTAACCACACGCATTGGGCATTAGAGGTTATCGACACAGACAGGGCGCATTTTGCCAAACGGGTATAATACCAATTGCATTAAGTATTTGACCAGTTCAGAGCCCCTCAGCCTTTTCAATTCAAAGCGCATTGGTAAAGAAATGGTTATTCCCTTTTAAGCCAATGCAAAGCAGAAGTGGAAAGACTGAGGGGCTCACGTAGTGCGGCTGAAGTTAAAGAATAGGCAAAACGCTGTATGCTTCGCTATGGGATTTGGATATAGAATAACTATTAGCTCAAATTCCACTACTTGCCTACAGCGTTTTGAATTCCCGCTGAATGGTCAAACTTTTAATGCAATTGGTATAAACTTATTCCCGCTCAGTCGGCTTTGATATAGGTATTTTTGAAGCGGAGCGGCTATCAATCTATTGGAATTTAAATATGTTAAATAGAGTATCTCTCCTCAGCTGTTTTGTCGCTGTGATGCTATTTAGTCACATGGTGCAAGCCAAACCAATCTACAACATAGAGTTTTTGAGTAAAACCGAAGCAACTCATTTACTGACATTGAATGATGACTTTGTTCAACGGGTGAGCCAGTTTGATATTGATGCCAGAATGAAACAAGCTAGTGCACAGTCAAAGGGCGATTACCTTAGTTTTGTGGCGCAGCAAACCTTAGATTGGACGCCGCAAGAGCAGCAAACTATCACTGTTGCATTTAACAGTATTAGCGCTAAGTTAGCTGAGCTTAAAGTGAGCTTACCCGATCCGATTCAATTCATTAAAACCACAGGGTTGGAAGAGGGCGGCGCTGCTTATACTCGGGGCCAAGCGATTATTTTACAAGCTCGTCAGTTAGCTAAAAAGCAGGGATTATCTAGATTAATTGCCCATGAATTACTGCATATCTACTCGCGTTTTAACCCTGAGATAAAGCAAGCACTCTATCAAGCTATTGGTTATGAATATATCGGTGATATTGAATTTCCGACCCACCTGGCTAAGCAAAAGATCACCAATCCTGATGCACCGATAAATGACTTTGCAATACGAGTAAAATATAAAGGCGAACTTGTGTGGGTAGTGCCAATATTGTACTCAGACGTTGAGCAATATGATGTCAAAAAAGGCGGTGAGTTTTTTGACTATTTAACCTTTAAGTTTGTGATTGTTGGCCGTGGAGAGCAGCCTAGTAAAGCTGATTATGATCCGCAGCAAGCAGAAATCATTGCAGTGCCGGATCTTAAAGGTTTCTTTAAGCAAGTGGGACGTAATACCAACTACATTATTCACCCCGAAGAGATTATTGCCGACAATTTTGCACTGCTTGTTACTGCAGAAACAGAATTAAAGTCACCTAAAATTCTATTCAAGATCGAGCAAGTATTAATGCAGCAGTGAATACTGTTTTATCCAAAAGTTAGTTTTTTGGATTTTGTAGCAGATGGTGCAAAATAACTTTTTGTACCATCACTTCAGCTTCCTCATGCTCGGCTTCTAAGATCAAGCCATATTGAACCTGTTCGACTTGCCCTTCAGCTTCCTGCTGGTTTTTCAAGGTGACCAAGGTGTCGATCGTTTCATTTTGTTCATCAAGATTAACTTGCAACTTATACTGGCTATCAAGCTCAAAGCCTTCTATCTGCTCACCAACAAAAGCGCCACCCTTGATGGATATATCACGTAGATCGCCCTGAGAAACCACAGTATTGCTTGTTTTACAGATTAAACTGGCGGTTACATTGATGGGAATTCGAGAGTGCTGCCTTAGCGCTACTGTTTGCAAAGCCTTCGGGTAATCAATAATAAGCCAACGGCCAACAACGCTAATGACTTTTTGAATACTACTTCTAAAGGCAACAATATTGGCATCTTGTTCATCGCTGTTAACCACCCGCATGATTACGCTCTGCCGCTCTCTAATAAATGGAGTGGCAGCAGCCCAAGCTTTATCGTTGCCGTGAGCAAGAATAATTGAGCGGCCTGAGTCGACACCAATGAGTTTACTGCGCAGGCGAATGGCTTGTGTTGGCGTCAGGATCTGCAGATGTACTTCAGTACTGCAGGTTAAATTATCAAGCGCATTAAAATCATTTTCAGTTGGCATAGTCAGGCTGTTGCTTAAGAATCTCTTGATTCAAACTAGCATAAAACGTTGCTTCTGTTGATATTTATAGAATGTTTTTTAGTCGTATTGACAGCTTGATGGCTTGAATTGGAGCGTTAGGTAAATGGTAGGTTACCCACTTAAGTTAACAAAAGTATCAAAGTATTTACGGAACGTTACAAATAAAAGATAAGCAAATTTGATTTTCAACACGAATTGCTTTTTTATATCAGCTGAATTAGGTCATTTAGATAATAAAAACTGCTATTTGCAGTGATATTTTTTGTAATGACGACATAAGTGCTCAAACAAGGAGCGAATAATGAAGCGCTATACAAAGGCATTGTTGCTGTCAGTGGGTATGCTATTTACAGCATCCGCGGTGCAGGCAACGGAAGCCAAAGATATTCAGAGTTTTACCCTGGATAATGGCATGAAAATAATGGTGTTAGAAGACAGTTCAATTCCTAACGCTAACATGTACCTATTCTGGAAAGTAGGCTCACGTAATGAGGTGCCAGGCATCACAGGCATATCACACTTTTTTGAACATATGATGTTCAATGGTGCAAAGAAGTATGGCCCAAAAATGTTTGACCGCACCATGGAAGCCGCTGGTGGTGCAAACAATGCTTACACTACCGAAAATTTAACTGTTTATACAGATTGGTTCCCAGCCAATGCAATTGAAACCATTTTCGATTTAGAAGCTGATCGCATCGAAAATCTCGATATTAACCCTGAAATGGTTGAAAGCGAGCGCGGTGTAGTTGCATCTGAGCGTCTGACCGGTTTGGAAAATTCCAACTGGCGTAACCTACAAGAAGAGCTGAAAGGCGCTGCATTTAGAGCGCACCCTTACAGTTGGTCGGTGATTGGTCATGAGTCAGATATTGCCGCTTGGACATTAGATGATCTAGTTCAATACCATAAGACCTACTATGCACCTAACAATGCGGTTGTTGTTATTGCTGGCGATGTAAAGCTTGCTGAAGTGAAGCGTCTTGCAAACCAATACCTTGCGCCTATTCCTGCGCAAGCGCCTCCAAGAGAAGTGAAAACTGTTGAGCCGCTGCAGAAAGGTGAACGTAGAGTTTACGTTCAAAAAGCATCGGTGAGCACACCTAATGTAATGCTCGGTTACCATGTGCCAGCAACTTCAAATGCTGATTATTATGCACTTGATTTACTGTCTTCAATTCTTACGACGGGTAATAGCTCACGTATGTATCAAGGGCTAGTTGATAAGCAGGTGGCAATTGAAGTTGAAACCTATATGCCAATGTCTTTTGACCCGAATCTTTTTTACGTCATGGGCGTGGCGAACCCCGGCATTACAGCTGTCGAACTTGAGAAAAGTATGATCGCTGAGATCAACCGTATTGGTCGCGAGGGTGTCACTGAGCAAGAGCTAGAGAAGGTTAAAAACATCAAATTGATGGGCTTTTATCAAGCAATGGAAACCATTAATGGTAAAGCCAATACAGTAGGTACATATGAACTGTTCTTTGGTAGTTACGATAAGCTATTTAATGCTCCTCAAGAGTACAACAAGGTAACGCCAGCCGATATTCAACGCGTGGCGCAAACTTACCTAAAGCGTTCAAATCGAACTGTTGCTGTACTGGCTGCTACTGAGGAGACTGACGAATGAAAACATTAATCAACAGAGTCACTAAATTGTCAGTTTCTGCGCCTTTGGTTATGAAAACAAAACAAATTGTTAGTGCTATGGCCATAGCGAGTGCGATAACACTTACCGGGTGTGCTGCCACGGATATGCAAAGCACTACCGTAGATACGGGGAGCTTTAGTGTACCTGCGTATCAACAAGTAACACTTGATAACGGGCTGACTATTTATCTGATGCCGCAAACAGAAGTGCCGCTTATTACGGTCAATGCTACGGTCAGAGCTGGAGCAGTAAATGATACCACTTCGGGTGTAGCCCAAGTCACCGCTGCGAGTTTAATGCTCGGTGCAGCAGGCAAAACTAAGTTAGAGATAGAGCAAGAGGTAGACTTTCTCGGCGCTAGCCTTTCAAGCGGAGCAGGTAAAGAGGGTAGCTATTTAAGTGCTAACTTTATGGCGAAAGACGCTGACACCATGTTGCCGCTTATCCAAAGTGTATTACTATCACCAGATTTTGATGCTGCTGAGTTTGACAAGTTACGTCAACGCGAGATAGCAGGGTTAGGGCAATCGAAAGAGAGTCCGCGCGCGGTGATTAGTCGCTACTATGACAAACTCATTTTTGCTGACCATCCATATGGCAATGCGACTTCGGGTGATAGCAAATCATTGGCCGAGCTCAATGTATCGCAGTTACGAGCTTTTCATAAGAGTTACTATCAGCCAGCAAACACCGCTATTAGTGTCGTCGGTGACTTTGATGCCGCTAAGATGAAGGCAAAGCTGCAGCAGTTGTTTGCCAGTTGGAAAGGCACTGAAACGATTCAGCCCTTGGACCTTAAACAAGGTTTGCCAAAGCTCGATGCCAACAAAGTATTGTTAGTTGATAAAGGCGATGCAGTTGAAACCACCTTTTTAGTTGGCGGTATGGGGATTAGTCGTGATAACCCTGATTTTGTTGGTTTAACAGTGGTCAACACCATATTGGGCGGACGTTTTACTTCATGGCTCAATGACGAGTTAAGAGTTAATGCGGGATTAACTTACGGCGCACGTTCAGGCTTTAGTGCTTATTCTGCTGCTGGTACGTTTAGAATTAGCACCTTTACTAAGACTGCGACGACCAAAGAGACTATCGACTTAGCACTTAAAACCTATGATCGTCTATGGGAACAAGGATTAGATCAAAAGACTCTAGATTCAGCTAAAGCTTACGTTAAAGGCCAGTTTCCACCTAAGTATGAAACCAGTGGTCAGCTAGCGGGCTTGATGTCTGATATGTACCTATATGGCTTTGATGATGCGTTTATCAATGAGTTTCAAGCCAAGGTTGATGGCTTAACATTGCAAGAGTCGAAGCGTTTAATCGACACTTACTTCCCGAAAGATAACCTGCAGTTTGTGATTATTGGTAATGCCGCCAAAATAGCGCCAATTGCGAAACAGTACGGTAGCGTTAAGCAAGTCGACATTAAAGATGTTGGCTTTGGTGGTTAAGCAATCGCTTAATGACAGCGTTTGCTCATTGAAATAGCAAAAGCCGCGATAATTCGCGGCTTTTTAATGTCTGGAACATTTAT
>NZ_JBFRIY010000048.1:6055-6919 GCF_041468565.1 Shewanella sp. 10N.286.54.B9 | reverse complement strand
CTATGCTCTTCATTCATTGCGAACCACATGGACGTGGTGAATGTCATTAATGCACGACTATATGGATATAGGAGGTAGAGTAACGCAGGAGCAGTTACCGAGGAGCATTTAATGACCTTACCTCAAAGCCGCTAAACTCTCGCTGAGCGATCAAATCTTTATACTAATTGGTATAAAAGACGATGAAAGCAGATCCAGTTAAAACGGTTTAAAAACAGAAGAAACCAACTGAATAATGATAAATGTCAAGACCGTCGAATTAGGATGAAACAACACTTTATGGACAGGGCAGCAAAAAAAATAGCAATAGTCAGAAAACATAAACTCCATATTCGATTTATACAGAAATAGTTGTATTGGCTCTCAACTTCTTCAAGCTGAGTGTCAGATAAAGTCGTGAATAATGTATATATTAAAACCTATCAGTGTTTTAATTTAACAACATTTTCTTTTTGCGGATAAGCGCTGCGGTCATCATCATAATACTCTCAGCTTCCTTGATTAATTTCCCACCTCGCTCTTCTGATAGATGACCAATCTTAATGCCTATGGTCAACTGCGTTATCACTTCCGCTGCAGAAGCTTTAGATATATAAAGAAACCGAATTTGCTCTTTTATTGACTCCCGCTCTACTCCTTCTGCGATATTTGACGGTATAGACAGTCCCTCTCTCGTTATCTGATCTTTAAACCCGAAATCACGCGTCTCTTTCGTAATCTCATAGCTCGAACAACTAAGACCACAAGCGCGTTGCCAGATCTCCAACTTTCTGAAATTCATTTTATTCATCTTTGGTATAGTCTCAACTTGTACCGTCTCAGCTTGTACCGTCTCAGCTCGTACCGTCTCAGCTCGTACCTTCT
>NZ_JBFRIY010000048.1:0-5269 GCF_041468565.1 Shewanella sp. 10N.286.54.B9 | reverse complement strand
GTCTTAGCTCGTACCGTCTTAGCTCGTACCGTCTTAGCTCGTACCGTCTTAGCTCATCCCTTTCCTAAGTCGCCGTTAACTGAATAAACCCACCGGCGGGCATATTCTCATCATGAACTAAGCCATGGAACTCATTGTTTAATAGTTGAAGTTTATGCTCACTAACATTGGTTAATATACAAAGTTGCTCACCGGGCATTAGTGTTCGAAATTGCACTGATGGAGCTCCCCAATTACTCACTCCTAGCTGCATTGAGTTTGCAATGGCAAGTGGCGCAAGCCCTTCTTTGTTGCGAAGGTAACAGCGAAACTCGCTCCCAGCTTGAGCTATTGCGACGCGATAACTCAACAAGTCAATCACCACATAAGTCATATCAACATAGATATCCAGTCCAGATTTGGACATTCTATCGTTAAGGTAGGTAAGCATGTTGTAGGGTTCAGCGATGACCTTAGATTGCTGGTTACGATAACGCTTGAGCTTATGGTTGACGAAGCTTTTTAATAGCACGCTAGCGAATGCTGCACGATTGTCGTGAGGATAAAAGTGCGCCATATACATCATGATATGCGAATCATCGAGCATAGCAGTATCAATAAAGTGGGCACTCACTTCATTGGTGTTAAACAGGCTATAGTCTATTTCAGCATTGGAATACTCAATCCGGCTTGGTGGGAATAGTTGCTGTTGTACACTTTTGGCGGCTTGCTCACTTTGCGCTAACAATTCAAGATTTTGATTAAGCTCCATATAAGACAGAGATTCTAACTCGTCAAGCTGCAACGACTCTTCAAGGGTGCCACTAACACATTCACGGATAGCGTTTTCGATAAGATAAAGGTCTGCGACGGGTTTAACCAGATAATCATTGGCGCCATGTCTAAGGGCATCAACCACATCGGACATGGCTTGATTACCAGAGATAATGATCGAGGGGGTACCGGGGCTATACTGATTCATTGCTTTCAGCATTTCTAAGCCGCCTAGTTTTGGCATACTTAAGTCTGCCAGAACCACATCAAAGCGTTGCTTTTTAAAATAATCTAAACCCATTTCACCATTATCAGCCTCGAGAACAATCGCTCCTCTACTCTCTAAAAAGGCCGTAACAATCTTGCGGAAAACGGGATCGTCTTCCACTAACAGAATCGTTAATTCTTTTAGCGCCATTTGCTGTCCTTAACTCACAACAGCGTAAACTCACATCCTTGTTTTCAATGTTTCCGCTTATTGTCGGCTGTTTGTTGTATTAGTTGCCGACAAATTCATTATTTACTCAAGTTCCTGCATATATTCATCTAGCAATTCATCGTCGTCTTCGCTCTGAGGAATATCACCATCATATACTTTGTAGTCCATGTGTTGGAAATACGCGTCTTTGACAAAAGTATATGGGTCTAAAGCATTGTCAACTAACCTCTCCTGATCAATTGCTGATGCTCGACTATGCAGATTTTTAAGACCCCACTTTAACACTGACTGCCAAAATGTCAGCTCTGATAATGGAAAGTATAGATCATCAACCCAATCAGAGGCGAGTTCTCTGGTGACATAAGGCCCAAAGAATGGCGCCATAAAATAAGGACCGTTAGGCACACCGTAATATCCAAGCACTTCATTGAAGTCATCTTGCTTGCGTGTCATGCCCATCATTTCCGCGACATCAATAACCCCCAGTAAGCCCAGAGTGGTATTAACGGTAAAACGACCGCCAGCATTCGCAGCCCAACCCCATTTACCTTGCAGTGTGTTATTGACAATGCTACTAGGCTCTTCAAGGTTAAGAACAAAGTTGTTAATACCACTTTTAACTGGGTGTGGGATATAATCGTTATAGCCATGAGCTACAGGTCGGTAGAAATACCGATCTATATACAAATAGTTGAGATCCCACATTGCTCGGTTAAACCCTTCAATGGGATCACGAGGATCATTATAGGTGACAGTGACACTCTCACCTTCCTTGATCTCCTCTGCTGCAGCTATGGTAGAAAATCCCAATATCGCCAGAGAAAGCACAATCCATTTACACTTCATAATTGTCTCTTTGAATAGGTCAGTATTTCTTACTGTTTGTTTCTGCTAAAGGCTTTGCTGGTAACTGCCGATATAGTCATAAGACCGCGTAATTGGGCTAAATCTAACGTTATCGACTAACAAAGCTATAAAATACCAGTAAGACCGCTAAGGATACTCAGTAACACAATAAGATCAAACATAATTTTGTGATAAAACATGTCTATTTAATTGAACAAAACAGGGCTCTCTTTTGGATAACATTACCCATGCAACTTTAAGTAATGCAAATGGCACTGCCGCTCCCACAAATGGGCCGCTATCAGCTCGGCCGACGTCATTGATCCCCGTTAACGCAACACTGAATCGAAATGGTGTATTAGTGCACTTTTCAGGCCAGGCATATAACGTAAAACTAGCAACGCCGTTAAGCCCACAACAATTTTCAAAGGCCCAAGCATTCCTATTGAATATAGTGCAGCAAAACGCTCTCGTCAGTAATACAGCTCAAATGCAGCTGCTCACCTTAGGCCAAGCACTCTACTTCCCTATGCCTAAAGCCATGCTTGCACTTGCTAATCGCAACAATATCTCCGAGCGAAAATTGTTCAAACTCGCCAATAAAAGCGAGGGCTACTTGCTGCCAAATGCACAGGTGTCTGGCTCCGAAGTCCAATTTAGTAATGGTTCCAAGCTAACCCTGCCGATGTTGGCTTCTTTAGCCGGTGGCGAGTATTCGGTCGCAGTGAAAACACGAGAGCAGCAGCTCTTTGTTAAGTTCACACCGATCCTAACAAAAACACCGATAACGCTAGACAGTACTAATAGTAATAATAAGGAAATGGCAGAACTAGCTCCGTTGTCTGAGGCAGACCGTCACAGTAAAACCAACGTCAATCACCAGTACAGAACGCTGTTTTCCCAGCTGGAAAGTACCCCGCTGCCGCAGGTCGCTCAATCAAGGTCATTGACTGCACCATTGCCAGTAGATACAGCCAAGCAACATAACAAAGCTGCACCACAAAACTTTCTAACCTCGGCATTAGCAAAAGCGGGCAGCCTTCCCAGAGCATCTATTAAACAAAGCTTGCCAATAACGAGCCTAGCGAGTGAGATGTTCAAGCTACTGCCAATGCTCAACCCTGAGCCGCTGTTCTCGCTGAGTGACCCTAACAAGTTACAACAAGCACTACTTAGCTTTAATTCGCTTAATATCAATCCGTCAAGCGGGCAAGCAGGTGCACCAAGCCACATAAATACCTTAAGCTTAGTCTGCCAGCTTTTATTAGGCCAAAATGCAATGGAGCGTGCTACAGCACCTCTAAGCACTGAGTTAACCAATAGGTTGGCAGCTTTGCAAAGGCACTTAGGCTTATCTTCAAAAATATTATCGATACTAGCAGCTACAGAGACTGATAAGCCATTAGCCAAACTGCTCAATAACCTAAGCTTATATCAGCAGCAATCAGGCGTTGTTGATGGCATTAATCATTGGTATTTCGCTGTGCCCTATTCTATTAATCATTACCAAGAGCAGTTTGAAGGCCACTTTGAACAATCTAATGACCCACAAGAGAAAGCTCACCATTGGAAGCTGAGACTAAAATTCAACCTTTCATCGAGTCCACTCCTCATTACAGTTAAAGCCAGTGGCGTGGAGGCGCTTGATAGTGCTCTGCGCATTACTGTAGAGTTTGCTAGTGACAGTCAAAATCTGTTGAATAAGGTGAAATTACTTAGCCCAAAACTAACTGATAAAATAGAGCAACTGGGTCTATCGGTTGTGGCAATAAATACACAAAAACAAGCGGTGCCGGCAACTTTACTACCAGGTGAACATTACTTGGTGAAGGTAAAGGTCTGACAGTACAAGCGAGTCCTGATCTAATAACAGCTATAAACAAGAGTCGAATAGATTGACCAACATGGATTTAAAGGGGAACGCCAATGAGCCAGCATGAACAGTCTACTAAAGCTGTGGCAGTTAAATATGATCAAGGCACAGCTCCGACTATTTCAGCAAAAGCAGAAGGTGAACTAGCGCAAGAGATGATCGCGCTTGCTGAAGAGGCTGGCATATTCATCCATAAAGACGAGCACCTTTGCGAGTTTTTACAAAAAATGCAAGTTGGTGAAGCTATTCCCAAAGAGCTCTATTTGCTCATCGCCGAGCTTATTGCGTTCGCCTATGTACTTGATGGAAAATTCCCTGAAAAATGGAATGGTATGCATCAAAAAATAATGGAAGAGGTTTAAAGGTTCTAGGTGGTAGGTTAGACGACGAAAGCCAAGCTGTCGGCATAAATGCCGACCTACCTTAGCGGAAGGTACTAGGCGTTAGGTGGTAGGTTAGACCGTGAAAGCAAAACCGGTTTTTAGCCGACAAAAGTAAAGACCGGAAAGCGGTGACGGTTATACTGAACACTTCACTTCCTAGAAAATAACAAACCAAGCTGTCGGCATAAATGCCGACCTACCTGTAACGTACGGTGTTAGGTGTTAGGTGTTAGGTGTTAGGTGTTAGGAAAAAACTCATCAAGTGAAAAGCTTAATAATTTCTCAGTTACCTTTATTCAAACCAAAAAGTCTAGTTCGCCTTAGAAGCGGAGTTTCCTTGAGGTTAGCTCGCTTACGCTGTTACTTTCTATGCAGGCGGATCAATAGCTCAGCTTCAGCCTTTGGTAACTCACACTCTTGAATAAGCTCATCAATACCGGCGCCTAAGTCAACCATTTTCATCGCTCTGGAATACAATCTAGCTTGTGGATCTTGCTGATTTGTCTCTTCAATTTTGGCATCTTGTTGCTGCAGCTTCTTTTCAAGCTCTAGCACTCTGCGACCAACTCCAATAGTGCCACTTCTAAGCTCTTGCAGTTCACGCTTTACCGCTTCTCTTTGCTTATCACCATCTTTGACCAATAATGTTAACGCTTCTACTTTAGCGCGTAGCTTTTTAGCTTGCTTACTGATCAGCACAGCAGTACCAATGGATAACACCACAAACAGTAACACAGTACCGATTAAAATCTCTTCAGCAATCATTTATGGCTCTTTTCAATAAAAGGATTAACAGTAAACTCGGAAAACAAAAACAAACGCTCCGCTTACGGATAACGGAACGTTGCTAGGCTCATTAACGGTGACAAGATAATTCCAGCTTTCTATCTCTACTAAAGCAGTCCTAGTCTTGTCGTTCTAGCTTCAAGCTCTAAGCTGTTTTAGCCTTTTCGTCCTAGCTTCAACCTCTAAGCT
>NZ_JBFRIY010000047.1:0-83132 GCF_041468565.1 Shewanella sp. 10N.286.54.B9 | reverse complement strand
CAACTATAGCGTTTACACGGGCGCGGGATGGAGCAGTATAAAAGCTACTCGGACTCAACTATTTATTAAAGCTTGGCGAAGGTCGTTGCCCTGCTCTTTTAGAAAAGTAATCCAGCTGCCGCAACCAATTCTTTATTAGTAGAATTAAAACAACTATAGCGTTTACACGGACGCGGGATGGAGCAGTATGGTAGCTCGTCGGGCTCATAACCCGAAGGTCGTTGGTTCAAATCCAGCTCCCGCAACCAATTATTTAATAGTAGAATTAAAAAAATTATTAACTTAGATATATTACGGACGCGGAATGGAGCAGTATAAAAGCTACTCGGACTTAACTCTTTATTACAGCTTGGCGAAGTTCGTTGCCCTGCTCTTTTAAAAAAGTAATCTAGCTCCCGCAACCAATTCTTTATTAATAGAATTAAAACAATTATTAACTTAGATATATTACGGACGCGGGATGGAGCAGTTTGGTAGCTCGTCGGGCTCATAACCCGAAGGTCGTTGGTTCAAATCCAGCTCCCGCAACCAATTTATAATTAAGTAGTAGGCCAGCGAAAGCTGGTTTTTTTGTGCCTGAAATTCAGCTTCTGTAATCCCCTTTATACCAATTGCATTAATTATTTGAGCTGCTCAGAACCCCTCCGTCTTTTCAATTCAAAGCACATTTGTAAAGGAATGGTTATTCCCTTCTCTTAAGCCAATGCAAAGTAGAAGTGGAAAGACTGGCGGCTCACGTAGTGCGGCTATGGTAAAAAATTCACAAAACACTATATGCGCTTAGCTATGGCATTTGGATATACGACTAAATGGTCTATTTTTTTCATACGAAAGATGACATTCCGGCTCTCCTTAGTGGTCAGATTTAGGAGGTACGAGACAAAGGATGGTCGCAGGTAGAATAATGTAGCAGCAATAACGAGAGCGAAGCAGGATGCCAGAGCCGAGAATAACGATAAGCTCAAATCCAACTACTTGCCTACAGCGTTTAGAGTTGCCACTGAATGGTCAAACTTTTAATACAATTGGTATTAACCACCTTCTTTAAGCTATGTAGCTTAAGGAGGAAAATTAGTTATTTACGACAATGCATGAGTGACATTCACCACATCTGACTAGATGTAGTGAATGCCTTAAGCATGTCAGCAACAAGCTTGGTCATGTGGTTTACAGTAAGTGAAGAGCAAGCTCATATAGGAGGGTTTCTAGCTTTCTACTTGATCATTGAAGAAACTCATAAGGGACCCATCTTTATGTCAATTATCCGCCTAGAATTAGCACTTAAAAAACCACTCTGAGTAGAACGAATTATACCAATTGGTGTAACTCCACTATCCACTCCAACTTCAATCTTCTTCCTCAGTAGATCCTGACATTCGGTTCTAATAGCGCACTTGGAAGAGAGCAGTAAGGATTTAGGTTTATACCCTGCCCGATAAAGAGTCTTATTAGCACTGAAATTAATAAGCTGACAATATTCATTAAAGAACGGGCGTTTTGAAAAAGTAGAAAACCTCTAACTCATAGCAGTTGGTTTATGGTTAACGTCATAAACCAACTGCGACTCAAGTCTATACACCCGCAAAACAATGGATAAATCCGTCTTGTATGCCACATTATACCAATCAGTATAAAGATTTGATCGCTCAGCGAGAGTTTAGCGGCTTTGAGGTAAGGTCATTAAATGCTCCTGCATTAATGACATTCACCACATCTGACCTCCAGGGATGGAGGGAATGCCTTAAGCATGTCAGGAACATACTAGGCCATGAGGTTCGCAATGAATGAAGAACATAGTTATTCTACATTCAAGTTCATTAACACAGCATCAAAGCCACTAAAACTCGCCTGTAAGGAGTGTTTTTGGCTTCCTACTTCTGCGTTGAATAAACTCATAAGGGAATAACCATTGTGTCATTTACCCGTCTTGAATTAGTTCGCCAAAAACACTCTGAGTAGAACAACTACTTATACTGATTGGTATTAAAAGCTTTTAACAAGCGTTTTGTTACTTACCCCAAGGGTTAGATGGATCCTGTGAAGGTGCAGCCTTTTTAGCAGCTGAACGTTTGTTTTGTGCATAGGAATCTTGCGCTTTTGGCTTATCCTTGCCATAACGTGGTCGCTGACCACTTTTCTTCATCGCTTTATAATTCTCTTGTGCTTTTTCACGCATCTCTGCAACTAATTCAACGGTTAATTTCTGCGGCTGACGAGGCACTATCCCATTAGCGTAACCACGTTCTCTTGGCTTCATCTCCATTTGCTGCTCACTACCTTTAGGCATGCGCTTAAAGCGATAAAGATAAAAGCCTTCAACCCGTTCTCTGGCCCACTCCGTTTTCTTTAGAAACTTAATACATGCATCCATGTTTGGATTCAAGTTAAAGCATTCTAATCGAAGTGCAGCATAGAGCACCTTAAAGTCATAAAACTTAATAAGCTCTGTTAGCATGGTTTCTAATTTAAGACCGTGCAAAGGGTTGTTCTTTTGATGTTCAAGCATGGGGCGTTCAATCATGGGGCGTCCAAAAAATCACTGATAATGTACCGAGCGTTAGCTAACTAACAAGGCCATTTTAGCAACGGCCTAAATAATCTGTTAATAATAACAAGAAAATGACCTTATCACCCGCTTCAAATTCGTTTGCCAAGCAATATAGTAGACAAAAGCACTCAAAACAGTCTTATTTGATGGATTTCCACTATGGTTGCTCGACATATAACCGCCTATGTCTGTATAATCCGCGGCTGTTTTACCTTGGCAAACCCATGCTTTTTTAGGCTAGCGGTTAACTGCTTAGCTTTAATTACTTTAACCTTCAGGATATTCCATTGATCTCTACCGCAAACATCACCATGCAGTTTGGCCCAGAGCCACTGTTTGAAAACATTTCCGCAAAATTTGGCAACGGTAACCGTTATGGTTTAATCGGGGCAAATGGCTGTGGTAAATCAACTTTCATGAAGATCTTAAGTGGTGAGCTTGCGCCTACTTCCGGAAATGTTTCAATTACTCCAGGTCAAAAGGTCGGTACACTAAGCCAAGATCAATTTGCATTCGAACAGTACAGTGTTATTGATGCCGTTATTCAAGGTGACCCGAAACTTTGGGAAGTAAAGCAGGAGCGTGAACGCATTTACTCTTTGCCAGAGATGAGTGAAGAGGATGGCATGAAAGTTGGTGAACTTGAAAGTGAGTTTGCTGAAATGGATGGCTATAGTGCAGAAAGCCGTGCCGGTGAGATCCTTATTGAAGCAGGTATTGAAGAAGAATACCACTTCGGATTAATGAGCCAGGTTGCACCAGGTAAAAAACTGCGTGTATTGCTTGCACAAGCACTATTCTCCAACCCTGATATTTTGTTACTCGACGAGCCTACCAACAACTTGGATATCCATACCATTAGTTGGTTAGCAGAAGAGCTAAACAAGCGTAAATGCACCATGATCATCATCTCTCACGACAGACACTTCTTAAACACCGTCTGTACGCATATGGCTGATATCGATTACGGTGAGCTACGGATTTACCCTGGTAACTACGAATACTTCCTTGAAGCGGCAGGACTGATTCAAGAGCAGCTGCTTGCAGGTAACGCCAAGAAAAGTGCTGAAATGGCTGAGCTACAAGATTTCGTAAACCGTTTCGGCGCCAATGCTTCAAAAGCAAAGCAAGCCAGTTCACGGGCAAAGAAGCTTGAAAAAATATCTCTCGATGAAGTTAAGTCTTCAAGCCGTATGACACCTTCTCTACGTTTTGATGAAAGTAAGAAGATGCATCGTCAGGCATTGGTCATTGAAGAGTTGGGCCACGGTTTTGATGGTGAGCTACTTTTTGAAGGTGGTGAGCTGATCTTAGAAGCTGGTGCAAAGCTCGCAGTAATTGGCGAGAACGGTGTTGGTAAAACGACCCTACTACGCTGCTTAGTCAATGAACTGGCGAATAAGCAAGGCGTGATTAAATGGTCTGAAAATGCAGCTATTGGGTATTGCCCACAAGACAGTAACAAAGATTTTGATAATGACTTAACGTTATTTGATTGGATGTCTCAATGGCGTACACCGCGTCACAATGACTTAATGGTACGCGGTATGTTAGGTCGTTTGTTGTTTACCGAAGACGATGCTAACAAGAAAGCACGCAATTGCTCTGGTGGTGAGAAAAACCGTCTATTGTTTGGTAAATTAATGATGATGGACATCAACGTACTGGTTATGGATGAGCCAACCAACCACATGGATATGGAAGCAATTGAAGCGTTAAACAATGCGCTTAAATTGTTTGAAGGTACTTTGATATTCGTTAGCCACGACAGGGAGTTTGTTTCGTCACTAGCGACTCACATCATTGATGTCAGGGATCAGAAGCTAATTAACTTCCACGGTACCTTTAATGAGTACATGTCTAGCCAAGCGGAAGCACTAGCAAAGAAAGCTTAGTCATTAAACCGCCCTGTGCTGTGCAATAGCTAAAACTAACAAGCCATTTGAACTTTCAAATGGCTTTTTTAATACCAATAGTCGTTCCTGCTAACCAAAACAAACTATCGTGCTAGCGGCGGTTTCAGGGATCTGCATATTGATAAGGCTAGCCATCACAAACAACACTAAAATGGTAATGGCTAATGCAGCTAGCGTTATCGCAATAAACCGCAGTAATGTTTTCACTCTTTATCCTTACCTGTAAAGCAGAGCAACTGCATACGTATACAAGGATCGAGTTTCTCTATGGCGTAACGTAAAGTGGCACGCTGCATACTATTAATATTGGTTTTAAGATACCTAATAACATCCTCTTCATGCTCTACTGCAGCGACTTTAAGCAACCAGCCGACACTCTTTTGTACAAAGGGGTCTTCATCTTTAAGTAAGCGATCGCAGTTTTCAAATATAAGCGCTTTTGGCAGCATAAAAGTGCTTGTACCCATCTTGCGCTTAATAAACTTGACCCACACTACGTTTGCAGCACGACGGCACCAGGGGTTAGTCGATCTCGACCAGGCTTGAGTGGATTCAATCAAATGAGGTCTTGCAAGCAAAAACTGATAGATGGTTTTTATGCACAGATCATCAACATGAGACCAGTTAGACACATAATGCTCCAGCCAGTACTCAAAACGCTGTAACAGATCATCCTCATAATGGCGTTTGACAAATTTATTAATCAGTCCAAATGCCAGTAAAACCTCTTCGGTATACTTAGCATGCTCAAGAATGTGCTCTGTTAAGGCTAAATACTCATTTGCGTCTAACTGTGCCTGCTCAGCTTGAAACTCTTGCACAACCTGTTTAATCATTGGCGCTTTAACACCAATGAAATTGACTTCATGGTTGAAAAATCTCGCCATCGTCCTCGCATTTTCGGCGGAGCTAACAGCGTTAAGCCTAACCAGTAAATCACAGTGATAAGCATGATATTGATTACAGTTTGTAATGGGACAGTACTCCTTGAACAATGCTAACAATCAGTTTGCGTTTATCGAAAGCTAGAAACAAAAAGCCCATCAAAAGATGGGCTCAATAGACAACATATTAACCGAGTAAGCGATTAGCTTACATGTTGTCTTTACGTGCCTTATGCAGCTTCTTGTAGCTTTCAATCAACCTTAAATGCGGTTCGATCCCTTCGAGGTCCATACTGGTTTCAGTTAACCCATAAAACTTAACGTCGCCGTTAATTGACCCGACAACGTTTTCCATCACCTCTTTACCAAACATTCTATTAAAGTTGTGAATAAAGTGCTCAAGTTCTAGCTCTTCGTCCATAGCGACTTCAAGTACAGCGCTCACAGCTTGATAGAATAAGCCGCGTTCAACCGTATTATCGTTGTATTGTAAGAATTCAGCCACCAACTCCATGGCATCTTCTAGCTCACCCAGAGCTAAGTAGATAAGGATTTTAAGTTCAACAATCGTTAACTGGCCCCAAGGTGTATTTTCATCAAATACAATACCGATTAAAGTCGGTATATCAGTTTGATTATCGAGTTGGCTCTCTTCAAGTCGCTCAACCAAATCAGCCAATGCCTCTTCATCTAAACGATGCAGATTAAGAATATCTTCACGGTAATGCAGTGATTTGTTGGTGTTATCCCAGATAAGATCTTCAACTGGGTATACCTCTGAGTAATCCGGTACTAAGATGCGGCAAACTGACGCGCCGAGCTGATCAAACTCAGCAATGTAAGCCTCTTTACCAATCTCAGCCAAGATCCCAAACAGACTCTCAGTTTCCTCATCGTTACTACCAGAGAAATCCCATTCACAAAAATCATAATCAGATTTATTGCTAAAGAAGCGCCATGAGATAACGCCAGTGGAGTCAATAAAGTGATCAACAAAGTTTTCTGGTTCAGTCACAGCCATACTATCAAACGTCGGCTTTGGTACATCATTCAGGCCTTCAAAGCTTCGACCTTGCAAAAGCTCCGTTAGGCTTCGTTCGAGCGCGACTTCAAAACTTGGGTGAGCACCAAATGACGCAAAAACGCCGCCAGTACGTGGGTTCATTAAGGTCACGCACATGACTGGGAATTGACCACCAAGAGACGCATCTTTAACAACTACAGGGAAGCCTTGCGCTTCAAGACCTTCAATACCCACTAAGATACTAGGATACTTCTCTAGTACAGACCTAGGCACTTCAGGTAATACAATCTCTTGCTCAATAATCTGTCTTTTAACCGCACGTTCAAAAATCTCTGATAAGCATTGAACCTTAGCTTCTGCCAAGTTATTGCCTGCGCTCATGCCGTTACTTAAGAAAAGGTTTTCAATAAGATTAGATGGAATGTACACCGTCTCGCCATCGGAATGGCGTACATAAGGAATTGAGCAGATCCCACGCTCAATCATCCCTGAGTTAGTATCTATCAGGTTTGAGCCTGCAAGCTCGCCATCTGGATTATAAATCTCAAGACAGTGTTGATCTAAAATGCCAGCGGGTAATGAATCATCCTCTTCCAGCGCAAACCATTTTTCATTAGGGTAATGAACAAAGTCACTGTTAGCTACCTCTTCACCGAAAAATTGATCGTTGTAAAAGAAGTTGCAGTTTAAACGTTCTATAAATTCGCCCAACGCTGAACACAGTGCACTTTCTTTGGTTGCACCTTTACCATTGGTAAAACACATTGGCGAAGCGGCATCACGAATATGCAGCGACCAAACATTAGGGATAATATTGCGCCATGAGGAGATCTCAATCTTCATCCCCAAATCAGCCAGCATGCTCGTCATATTGCTAATGGTTTGTTCAAGTGGCAAATCTTTACCCAATATATAGGTGCTAGCATCGGTATCGGCCTGCCCCATCAACATTGCATTAGCATCAGTGTCGAGGTTATCAACGGTTTCAATTTTGAACTCAGGCTCAGTCTGAACCACCTTTTTAACCGTGCAGCGATCGATAGACCGCAAAATACCGGTTTTATCTTTTTCAGAAATATCATCAGGCAGCTCTACCTGAATTTGGAAAATCTGGTTGTAGCGATCTTCTGGATCGACAATATTGTTCTGTGACAGACGGATATTATCAGTTGGAATGTCTCGCGCTTTACAGTACACCTTGACGAAATAAGCCGCACAAAGTGCTGAAGACGCTAAGAAGTAATCGAATGGACTAGGTGCTGAGCCATCGCCTTTATAACGAATAGGCTGATCGGCCGTGACGGTAAAATCATCAAACTTGGCTTCAAGTCTAAGATTGTCGAGAAAATTTACTTTGATTTCCATTAAATAATGTCCAGAGTCGTGCGCTGTAAATAGGCTAGCGTGTCTTAATATAGGGAATTATCGGTGTTTTTAAGGCAATAGTCTTGGGTTAATTAGCAAAAAGCACTAATTAGATCACTATCAGATCCTCATTAGCGATTAATGAGCAGTTTCCATACCACTTCCACTGCTAGAATGGCTGCTAGGCTAAAAGAAAATCGGTGATACAAACGTAGCAACATACGTTTTCTAACTTATGGACTCAGCTGCAGCCAACTCTTGTCTCCATTGTTGTAGTTCAAAAAAACAAACCACGGTAGCGACTAGTTGCTCTAAATCATCAATCTTGGTGTTATCTAACTGCTGCAAGTATTCAGCAGCCTTCTCAGGACTATCAAACTGATCCAACAAATTAGCCATATTAAGCCCAACGCTAACCAGCTTTTCATTAGCACGAAGCGCCAATATTCCTTTGGTCGTTTCAATATTACACAATTGTTTTCGTTGTCGACCAATATCAAAACCTTGTAGTTGGCTTATCTGTAAACGACGTTGCATCTGCACCACAAAATATTTCGAGGGTTTCACAATTTTGTTGTGCACAGCGTTAACTGTATTCTTTTGAATAGACGCTATTGATAGTTTCGCGATGTATTCCTGACTCGGTTCAGGGATCAACATAAAACCTAACCACAATTGTAATGCAGTAACAAGATGTACTAAGGCATTATTAAAACTGGTGAGAGGGTCAAAAATTGCCAAGTTATTAAGGCCCAATGCGGACAGAAAAAAAACTGTACCAAACAGGACGATAGGAGTTTGTGGCCCAGCTCTTGTTAGTAGCACACCGCTGACAAACCCTGCACCGAATAAAATAACAAATAGCCACTGCCATATAGGAATAGCTAAAAACAGATTATTAGCAAACAGAAAACCTAAGCTTGAACCAAGAATCGCGGCGATAAGGAATTTTTTAAGTTGTTTAGTGAAACCTATTTGAGTAGAAAATATTGAGATAAATATACAGCCGAGCATTAAAGCTGCCGGCGCACTTTGAAAACCAGAAAAGTACCAATATAGTAAAGAGAAAGAGATAACCCAAAATACGCGAGAAGCTGCAAAAACCACTATTTGCCAGTTAGTTGGAGTCAAACTCTTAAGTCTACGATTGCTCGTTTTTGGGATCTTCCTCGACGACATGAGTTCTTTATAAGCAACGCGATAATCCTTTATCAAGCGATCTACTTTTTCGTCCAACAATAACTGTGACGCAGCCGATAATGATACCGTATCAGAGGTGGCAGACAACTCTGCAGCTAACAGCAATTTTGATAATGCCAGCTCCAAACTATTAGCATGAAAGCCAATTTTTACTGATTCAATGGATGCAGGAACTAAAGTCTCTAACGCTTGTAAAATGTCTAATTGGTAGCGGTTATCCTTGATTGTGTCCTTGGTTATTTGGGTCAATTTTTCTAACTGTGTATACAACTTTTTAACTTCATAATTAGGTTTAGTTCCCAGAGTGGCCAAAAAGGAAAACAGGATCCCTAGACTGACTTCAGAGACACGGTTGGCAATTGTCTGCAACATATCTTGCGAGTCACTGACCAACAAGCCATTAATGGCAATTAAGATGAATGTCGAACAAGTGACGTTAAATATATAACGCTCATTATTTTTTCGTAGTAACGAAGGCAAGATAAGAGCCGCTGTGACAAAAGCGACGCCAAAAGAAAACAACCACGGATCATTGATAAGGTAGTTATAAGCCAGAATACCTAGCGGTACAGCGAGTAAAGTGCCTTTTAAACGAGACAGCCCCCTATCAATCACGCCGCCAAAACTGCCTATTAGAGTAATTAATAGCGCTGTAGTCGTTGCCCAAGCAGGACTTTCTAAGTCTAAATACATTGCCGTTAATGTACAGCCAGACAATGCCAACCCCATTCTAATACCAGCCATGATTTCGACATTAGTAAAATCTGGAATTAACCAACGCCAATTTGAGGTCTTACTTGGTGACAGTGCCATTATTCAATAACAACAGAAGCGGTTGAACCGGAAAACAGGTGCAACTGCTGTACTCGTTGCTGATCATCAAAAGCAATGGTTACAGGCACTCGTTGCGCTAATCTTATCCACGGGAACGTTTGCTGTACGTCTGGTAACTGCTGGCTTCCTTTGGTCACATTGTTATTATTGATCCCCCGCGCAATACTGACCACAGTGCCCTTTAAAATAATATCATCTCGCCCCATCAAACGTATTCTGGCTTTTTGACCTGATTGTAACTCTCTAATGCGGGTCTCCTCAAAATAGGCTTTTACCGTAAAGCTATTGAGATCGATAAGTGCAATAACCTGCTGCCCTGGGGTAACTACTTGGCCACTGGTAAAGTCCAGATCGGATATATAACCCGCATGAGGTGCATAAATTTTTGTACGCTCAGTATTGAGTTTTGCTTGGGAATGATCTGCTGTTAACACTTTAATTTCAGCTTGCTGTTCTTTTACTGAGGTATTTGCTTTCTCCCGCTCGTCTGCTGATACCAGATTACCGGGGATCCCCTGTAACCGGAGCTCTTCATCTTGCAATAGCTTTAACTGATACTCCCCCTGCTCCAGCGCCGCGGTTGCTTTAGTCAAGGCAATAACTTGATCATCTCCCTCGAGTTCAAACAGTAACTGATCTTTGGTCACTTTCTCGTCAGTACTCACATGGATCTGCTTCACCTTGCCAGCAATTTGACTCGCGATATGAGAAATGTCTGCATGAACGCGTGCATCGCGCGTCCAGGGGGAAACCATATAAAAAACCCATAGGTAATAACTAAACCCAATCGATGCTAATACCAAAATAATGGTCATCACTAAGGCTCTATCTATTCTCATGCGGGCCATCCTAGTAATGTAATACGCCCAAAATGAACTAAGGTAATTGTTAAAATCCAAGTAGATACCGCTACGTAACCACTTAATTCAACTGGAATGGCTACTATATGGAAAAACTTTGATTTTCTAGCTGACAACCAAAATACAGAGCCCCAAAAAAATGTGACAAAAAATGGGGTAACGTAAAGGCTACCAAACAACGAAGTTTCGAACATAAAGACAATCCTTATCAGTAGCTGCGAAGTGGTAATAGATATTGGAAGTGATTGAGTAGAACAGCTAGTCCTCAATTGCTAAACGCTTTCCTATTAAAGGTATAGACTTAAAGCGTTACAAATGCTCAGTTTTTTTAGTAAAGCACCACTAAGCTAAACCTTGGTTATCTTAACAAACGACACTGATCGCATTGTTGAGAACTCAAATTGATGGGTATCTAGAGAGGAAGCTGACATTACCAACACAACTTAAACCGCAGTTGCTTAGGTTAGATACTGGCAACATATCTCTAAGAACCTATTGGTTAAACGATTTTATAGCAATGTAATCAGAAAATGAGAAACGCTGAGTATTCAGAAAATGAACCACTAAATGATAGCTCTATAGCAAGGGCCACTCTTAACCTTTAACGAACGATTAGCATTTACTATCTATTACTTGGCTATAGAGGCATACTGAAACTGCAGTAACTAGATAGGCTTTTATCCTAAGAGCCCGAAGTTACCAACGTCCCAAAAGGTAATTATGTTTAGTAAGGGCGAATAAGTGAAAGGTAGATAACATTATGAGTAAAGGACAAGACAGTAAAAAGAACGTCAAGAAACAACCACTTTTAACTGCAAAAGAAAAGAAAGCAGCTAAGGCCGCAAAAAAGTCTGCAACTAAATCATCAGTGATCTAACCGTAAACTGGCCATCGTTTGTAGGCGATGGCCTTTACCAATATCATGTTAATTCTAGATATCTTCTAAGCTTCTCTTTCTACGCGGCATTCATATGATCCCATCTCAAATTCTCGGCAGATCCACGGTCTATTCTCGTAAATAGAACACATCAGCGTTTCTCTATCGAGGGCGGCGCACCAACCATCATCTAAGCGAAGCATTGTTTCAGCGCCCCATTCATCGGTGGCTATATAAGTTTCTGGGACGCCGGTATCAGTAATGATCATCACCTCTAACCGACAACAGCATGCTTGGCAGTTAGAACAGGTGACTTCAGCTTCAGATACGTTCTTAATGTTAATGGTCATGCGGATCACAATATTGAATAATCGTACATTTTACCTCAAATCTGTGCAATTAAACACGAAGTAATAGCGATAACCATAAACTGAAAGGGCTAAAAGGCACCAAAGCTAAACACAGCACTTTAAGCTAAAGTACTGTGTTTTTTATGTCGTTTTTTACTCAATATGGTTTCGAAATAAGCCCTAACAGATTGCTATAGCTGCTAGCTTTACAACTCAAACAAAACGTCAGTACGGATTATGTACTTAACACCTTTAGTGATTGGCACTGAACTATGGATACAGTGCAGTGGATGCATTCCATGGGGAAAACACAATACGCTACCAGCCGGTGTTCTTATGTCGACGTTGTTAACTTTGTCACCGGCTTTTGCTGGTTTTGAAGCATCTTCAGCATTAACCAAGAAACGGGTCTCTCCGCCCTCAAAATCTTCACTCAATAATATCAAGAACGTCATTTGGCTAAAGCGATCGGGATTAGCATTAGCAATGAGCTGATTATCTATAATACGACTCCCCGGCCACGCGCCGTCGGAATGTGGCTTAAAGTAATCATCTTGTCCATACCGATAGAACCGAAAGCGGGCATTTATCCCTAAAGCTTTACTGCCATTAAAAATATTTTGTCTATCATCCATTAAGTGCGCAATACGTTGCCAGATCAACCCATCGGTCTGCTCATCTACAATCCATGTAAGGCTATCGTTGTGGCGAACAGTTCTCGGTAACGAAACCGCTGCATCCGGTAAGAATTCAAGTTGTTCACTAATTTCGATAAGATTAGTGCACTCAGTTGTAGATAACACATTGAGCAATTGAAATGCGCCAGGCACCTCTTGTAACTCCTTTCTCTCTATCTGCGTTGAAGAATATTCAACACTTAAATTAGCAGGGTTTTTATTATTATTCCCCCATGCTGGTAATGCTGGATGCTCTGCACCAGCTTCTAAAGCTGCAACAAAAAAGGGTTCGGGTCTATTTTCTAGATTCATAACATTTCTACTTTATTTTGATTTGGTACAACAAATAAGAACTGGCTTCTGTTTACCATGAATTATATTAGTAGCCAAAATGCACACATGCATGCCGCATTTAGCGCTTACTTGCTTAGTACTCTTACTTGGGAAAACTGGCGATGACCCGCTGCGCCGCCATGAAAGCCAAATCCACTTTGTTTGGCACCCACCCACGGGCCCGCGCCACCGCCTCCTTGGTTAACGCCGATCATTCCAGCCTCCATTTTTTCCGCGACCTCTGCCGCGGCCACACCACCGAATACCGATGCACTCAATCCATACGGGCTATCGTTGGCTCGCGCGATAGCTTCAGCAATATCATTAAAACGGCTAATAGCGACTACAGGGCCAAAAGTTTCATCTTGTTCTAGCAACATATCAGCAGTGATGTTGGCTACGACTGTAGGCTGAATAAATGGCGGTTGATAATCAGCGTGACCTAACAAAAATCGGGCACCTTTTAACTCAGCATCTTTAAGATGAGCGATAACCTTGCGGTGTTGTTTAGCATTAACAATTGGGCCAATATTGACACCAGGTTTATCCCAAGCACCCACTTGATAGCGGCTTGCTAATGACACTACCTTTTGCTCAAACTCATCAGCAATGCGCTCATCAACATAAATACGCTCAGTGGACGTGCACATCTGTCCGGCATTTTCAAACGAACTGGCAACAGCAAATTGCACCGCTTTATCAATGTCGGCACTAGCCATCACTATCATGGGATCGTTACCCCCAAGCTCCATGACTAATCTTTTAAGTGATAACGCTGCACTGGCCATTATGTGTTTACCCGCAGCTAATGAACCAGTAAAAGCCACCATATTGATATCACTGTTCACCAATGCTTTACCTGTGTTAGCCGCGCCATGGGCTATCTGTAATAAACCATCAGGCAGTACTTCATTTAGCGTTTTGACAAACAAATCGGCAACCAAGGGCGTTTCTTCTGACGGTTTTAAAATAACGCTATTTCCGGCCATTAGTGCTGGCAGCAGTAAGTTATTTGCCATTGCCAATGGGTAATTCCACGGGGAGATCACAGCAACGACTCCCAAAGCGCGATATTGAAGCTCACTGCCATGTCCAAGCGGCTCGCTTTGCAGCGATTGCGCGATCTCTTGACAAAAATATTGGGCATTTTGCACTACGCCAACCGCCTCGTAACTTGCGCGCCTAAAATCCTTACCCATCTCCTGACTTATCAATAACCCCAAAGATTCTTGTACTGTGGCTAAGTGCTTATAAGCGGCCACTATTTGTTGTTGTCGCTCATACAAAGATTGCGTTACCCAGTTTTTCTGAGCGAATTTAGCCCTTTTTACCAAAGTTGCTATTTGCTTGTCGCTGGCTATAGGTACTTGACCTAGTGCTTTATTCTCTATGGGATCGTAGGAAACAAGTACTGTCATTTTTTATTATCCTTCAACTTGCGCTATGCCTTGTCGTATAACGCTATTTGTATTTGGTAGTTGCTGTATATTTTGCTAGAGTGGGAAACAAATGCAACCAGTATACTTTTAGTAACCACGTAGATTTCAATATTCATAAGGTTAAAAAGCAAATAAATACAATGATTAATAGCAAAGAAATAAATCTAAACAGTTGCGACGAACCCTGCTCTATTGAGCGAGGAATGCGCATTCTTGGTGGAAAATGGAAGGCTTCTATCTTGTGGCACTTAAAAGACGGACCGGTGCGCTTTAACGAACTGTCTCGTATGCTCGGTGGTGCAAGTAAAAAAATGGTCGATCAACGTCTTAAAGAGTTAGAGGTTCAGGGTTTGGTGACGCGAGAAGTGATCTGTGAACGACCGATTGCTGTTACCTATGAGATCACCGAGTTTGGTCGTACTGCACTTACGATTTTAGAAAGACTCAAAGACTGGACTGAAGATAGTGATTTCTAGGTTAATCCTTATCAAGCTAAATTAGACAACAAAAAACCGCATATCCTTTTAAAGGCAATGCGGTTTTTATATCGGTTGAATTGGCGAGCGTTAATATAAACGCTTTTAGGTCTAAATGAGCAACTCAACTAACCATCTAGAACGTCACTTGGTACCCTCACCCAGCCTTCCATCAACACTCTAGCACTTCGGCTCATCACGGCTTTGTTTACTTTCCATTGACCATCAACTTGGCTTGCCTGTGCGCCTACTTTTAACGTGCCAGATGGGTGGCCAAACTTAACGGATTCTCGCTCTACATTGCCAGCGGCAAGGCTGACTAATGTTCCAGGGATCGCCGCAGCAGTTCCAATTGCGACAGCTGCTGTGCCCATCATTGCATGATGTAGTTTGCCCATAGACAACGCCCGCACGTTTAAATCAATATCATGCTTGCTAATAGCTTTACCACTAGAAGATACATAATCAATAGGCTCAGCCACAATAGCCACTTTGGGCGTATGCTGACGCGCTGCAGCCTCATCAATATGGTTAATGAGCCCCATCTGCACAGCACCATAAGCACGGATGGTTTCAAACCTATTAAGCGCAGCTTGATCGCCATTTATCGCTTCTTGTAACTCGGCGCCACTGTAACCTAAGTCCTGTGCATTGATAAATATCGTTGGAATGCCTGCATTAATCATGGTCGCTGGTACGCTACCGCTTGATACGATGTCTAGAGGTAACTCTAAATCATCGACCAGATTACCCGTTGGGAACATAGCGCCTTCACCATCAGCAGGATCGATAAATTCAACTTGGACCTCTGCAGCGGGAAACGTCACCCCATCTAGCTCAAAATCACCGGTTTCTTGTACTTCACCGTTGGTCATAGGGACATGGGCGATAATGGTTTTACTAATGTTTTTTTGCCAGATCCGCACAACTGCAATACCGTTCTCAGGGATGCGGCTGGGATCAACTAGGCCGCTGCTTATTGCAAACGAGCCAACAGCGGCGGACAAATTACCGCAGTTACCACTCCAATCGACAAACGGTTTATCGATGGCGACTTGGCCAAACAAGTAATCAACATCATGTTCAGCCTCATTACTCTTAGCAACGATAACGGTTTTGCTAGTGCTTGATGTTGCGCCGCCCATACCGTCAGTCTGTTTCTGATAAGGATCAGGGCTACCAATGACTCTCAGTAACAAAGAGTCTCGTAGCGGCCCTGCAACCTGCGCAGCTTGCGGCAAATCAGTTAAATTAAAGAACACACCTTTACTGGTACCGCCACGCATATAGGTCGCAGCCACTTTAAGCTGAGGAGCAAATACTTTATCAGTTGTCATAAGCCTTCCATTCAATAGGTTTACATCTATTACTTTGAAAGTAATAAAAAGAAAACGTTAGCCAACGCAACTTAACCGTTGGCTAACGGTTCTTGATAACTAAGTGGCAGTAGACGCTAAAAAATCATTAGCAAATCGCTGCAAAATACCACCCGCTTCATAGATCGACACCTCTTCGGCAGTATCTAGTCGACATTTAACGGGGATAGTAACCGACTCACCATTTTTACGAGTCATGGTGACAGATAACGCCGCACCGGGCGTGCGTTCGCCAATCACGTCATAAGTTTCAGTACCATCAATCTCGTAGGTGTGGCGAGTATCGCCATTGGTGAATTCTAGTGGTAAAACCCCCATACCGACTAAGTTAGTGCGGTGGATCCGTTCAAATCCTTCAGCAACAATAACCTCAACCCCAGCAAGACGCACGCCTTTAGCAGCCCAGTCTCTGCTTGAGCCTTGACCATAATCTGCACCAGCGATAATGATCAGCGGCTGCTTGCGATCCATATAGGTTTCAATTGCTTCCCACATACGCGACTCAGCACCTTCAGGTTCAATACGCGCAAATGAGCCCTGCTTGATTTCAACCTCACCATCCTTACCCAGCTTAGTCACCATCTCATTAAACAGCTTAGGGTTGGCAAAGGTTGCACGCTGTGCGGTTAAATGATCGCCGCGATGGGTGGCGTAGGAGTTAAAATCGACTTCCGGTAAGCCCATTTTGTCGAGATATGCGCCAGCGGCACTATCCAACATAATCGCATTGGACGGTGATAAGTGGTCAGTCGTGATATTGTCACCAAGTACTGCTAAAGGACGCATGCCTTTCATGGTGCGCTCACCTGCCAGCGCACCTTCCCAATAAGGAGGACGACGAATATAGGTACTCTGAGGGCGCCAATCATACTGCGGATCGTTATCGGTGCCATACTCGACTTTAATATCGAACATCGGCTCATACACTTTTCGGAACTGCTCTGGCTTAACGCTCTGGGCAATCACCGCATCAATCTCTTCATCCGATGGCCACAGATCTTTAAGCAAAATATCCTTGCCATCAGCGTCTGTTCCAAGCACATCTTTTTCAATATCGAATCGTATGGTTCCCGCAATAGCATAGGCAACCACTAGAGGTGGCGATGCTAAAAATGCTTGTTTAGCATAAGGGTGAATACGACCATCAAAGTTACGATTACCCGAAAGCACCGCTGTTGAATAAAGATCGCGTTCGATAACCTCTTTTTGGATAACAGGATCGAGCGCGCCGCTCATACCATTACAGGTGGTACAGGCAAAGCCCACAATACCAAAACCTAGTGCTTCAAGTTCAGGTAAAAGGTTGGCATCTTCAAGGTATAATTGCACCGCTTTTGAGCCTGGGGCTAATGAGGTTTTCACCCAAGGTTTACGCGTTAATCCTTTTGCATTGGCGTTACGAGCCAGCAAGCCTGCAGCAATCACGTTACGAGGGTTTGAAGTATTAGTACAGCTAGTAATAGCCGCAATGATGCAGGCGCCGTCAGGCATCAAGCCCTCTTCATTCTCGACAACACCACTAATGCCTTTTTTGGCCAAATCACTGGTTGATACACGGCGATGTGGATTTGAAGGGCCGGCGATATTACGCCCGACACTTGATAGGTCAAAGCGCAGCACACGCTCATATTCAACATCATTGAGCGTATCTGCCCATAACCCTGCTTGTTTAGCATAGGTTTCCACTAACTTAACCTGCTTATCGTCACGGCCTGTTAGTGTTAAATAGTCGATGGTCTTTTCATCGATATAGAACATCGCCGCTGTTGCACCAAATTCAGGTGTCATGTTAGAGATCGTTGCTCTATCGCCTAATGTAAGGTTAGCCGCCCCCTCGCCGAAGAACTCAAGATAGGTCGACACAACCTTTTCATTACGCAGGAACTCAGTGATCGCTAATACTATATCCGTTGCGGTAATACCCGCTTGACGCTTGCCCACCAGCTCTACACCAACAATGTCGGGCAGGCGCATGTATGATGGACGCCCTAGCATTACGCTTTCGGCCTCTAAACCGCCAACGCCAATTGCAATAACGCCTAATGCGTCAACATGGGGTGTATGGCTATCGGTACCAACTAAAGTGTCAGGAAACGCGACACCTTCGCGAGCTTGCACGACCGGTGACATCTTCTCAAGGTTGATCTGATGCATAATGCCATTACCAGGCTGGATCACATCGATGTTTTTAAACGCCGTTTTAGTCCAGTTGATAAAGTGAAATCTGTCGTCATTACGTCGGTCTTCAATCGCGCGGTTTTTCTCGAAAGCATCTTTCTCAAATCCTGCATGTTCTACAGCCAAAGAGTGATCAACAATCAGCTGGGTAGGTACGACGGGATTGACTTTAGAAGGGTCGCCACCTTTATCAGCAATGGCATCACGCAGGCCAGCAAGATCAACCAAAGCGGTTTGACCAAGAATATCGTGACAGACTACGCGCGCCGGATACCAAGGAAAATCTAGATCGCGTTTGCCCTCAATAATCTGCTTTAGGCAATCAGTTAACGTGTCAGGGTCGCAGCGACGGACTAGGTTCTCAGCATATACACGCGAGCAATAGGGTAGCTTTTTAAACGCATTTGGACTGATGGCATTGACAGCCGTTTCAGTATCGAAAAAATCTAACTCGGTACCAAGCAAAGGTTTACGGTAGTTGGTATTCATAGGGCGTTCCAATTCTTATACTGACATTAGGCTTACGTTGCCACTCGATTACGGAGTGAATATATTAAGTACCTAAATATCTTTTATTATTATAAAGATAATCAAATTAAAGGCAGTAAAACACTGCCTTTATTAAAACTACTATGATTATCTTTCACCAATAGCGACAACCTTACGTGGTTCACTGCCAGTGTAATCTGCACTTGGACGAATGATACGGTTGTTTGAGCGTTGCTCCATCACATGTGCAGCCCAGCCCGTTAAGCGCGAGCATACAAATATAGGTGTGAATAATTTAGTTGGAATGCCCATGAAATGGTAAGCAGACGCATGGAAGAAATCAGCATTACAAAATAGCTTCTTGCTGTCCCACATAAACTCTTCACACGCGACTGAGATATCATAGAGCGATGTATCCCCATTCTCAGCAGCTAGCTTTTCAGACCACGCTTTGATGATCACATTACGTGGATCAGAGGTGCGGTAAATCGCGTGACCAAAGCCCATGATCTTCTCTTTGCGCTCAAGCATACCTGCCATTTGTGCTTTAGCATCGCTTGGCGAGCTAAACTGCTGGATCATATCCATCGCAGCTTCGTTTGCGCCGCCATGCAGTGGTCCACGCAAGGTACCAATCGCTCCAGTAATGCAAGAGTACATATCTGATAACGTAGAAGCACATACGCGTGCAGTAAAGGTTGATGCATTAAACTCATGCTCAGCATAAAGGATTAACGATACGTCCATCACGCGTCTATGTTGCTCAGAAGGAGCTTTACCATTGAGCAAATGTAGGAAGTGACCGCCAATTGAATCTTCATTAGTCACACAATCAATCTCTACACCATCATGGGAGAACTTGTACCAGTAACACATAATTGCCGGAAATGCTGCCAGCAGGCGATTAGCTGCTTTGTTCTGCTCACTAAAGTCGTTTTCAGGTTCGAGATTACCTAAGAAGGAGCAACCTGTGCGCATAACATCCATTGGATGTGCATCAGCAGGAATACGCTGCAGAACTTCTTTTAATGCTTGAGGTAAGTCGCGCTGAGCGAACAGTTCAGTCTTATAATGGTCAAGCTGAGTTTGATTCGGTAGTTCACCATTAAACAACAGGTAGGCCACCTCCTCAAATGTAGCGTTGTCAGCAAGATCAGAAACATCATAACCACAATAAGTTAAACCTGAACCTGATTTACCCACTGTACAAAGTGCTGTTTCACCTGCACTTTGACCACGAAGACCCGCACCACTCAATTTTTTATCAACCATGACTGTATTCCTTTTCAATTTGTATTGCTGGTGGCTTAACATTAAATACTAAGCCCCGCATTTTTAAATTTTTTTGCTTATGCCAGCTCCTCTATGCTGCGAGGTTTAATAGCTAACACAAGTTGTAAGGTTCGGCTGCCTAGCGGCAGCCATTTGCACTGACTAAACGTGTTACTAATTAGAGGTTCTTACCTTCAGCGAACAAGCTATCTAGCTTCTGCTCATAATCGTGATAACCAAGGTAATCATAAAGATCCATGCGTGTTTGCATTGAATCAACCACAGCTTTTTGATCGCCATGTTCTAGAATCGAGCTGTACACCATCTCAGCCGCTTTGTTCATTGCTCTAAACGCACTCAATGGATACAGCACCATTGATGCGCCCCACTCACCTAGCTGCTCTTTATTCCACAGTTCGGTTTGTCCAAACTCAGTAATGTTGGCAAGAATGGGTACATCCAGTGCATCGCTAAATGCGCGGTAATGCGCTTCAGTCTTGACCGCTTCGGCAAAAATACCGTCAGCACCTGCAGCGACATAAGCCTTAGCACGCGCTATTGCCGCTTCTAATCCTTCTTGTGCGAAAGAGTCAGTACGCGCCATGATGAAAAAATCAGGATCTGTACGTGCATCTACAGCTGCCTTTATTCGATCAACCATCTCTTCAGTTGATACGATCTCTTTATTCGGGCGGTGACCACAACGCTTCTGCGCAACTTGGTCTTCCATGTGCACAGCAGCTGCGCCTGCTTTTTCCATATCACGAATGGTTTTAGCGATATTAAATGCGCCGCCCCAACCAGTGTCGATATCAACTAACAAAGGTAAGTCACAAGCAGAAGTTATACGCTGTACATCTACAATCACGTCATTGAGTGAGGTCATGCCCAGATCAGGTAAACCATAAGAGGCATTAGCGACACCGCCACCTGATAGATATATCGCTTGATGGCCAATTTTCTTTGCCATCATGGCCGAATAAGCATTAATGGTACCGACTATTTGTAATGGACTATTGGCTGCTAAGGCCTCACGGAATTTCTTACCTGCGCTCATGTGATGCTCCCTTTGTTATGGCTCAGCTAACTTGTATCAACTCATTGCTGGTACAAGCTAGATCAGAGAAAAATATTATTAGTGATTTAACTGTCTATTGATTACAACTTTATGTTTCAAGATTAAATTCTATAAATTCAGCTTATTTTCAATACTCGACTTAGAGTAAAGAATGTGGCGCCGCATCAACATCTCGGCAAGTTCTGCATCGCGATTACAGATAGCTTGAACAATATGTTTATGCTCATCGAAAGCCGTTGTTACCCTTGGGCCACTCATTCCTAATTGCACACGGTACATACGTACTAAGTGATAAATGCCGTCTGTTAACATAGAGATAAGGTGCTTATTTTTACTGCCGAGGATGATTCGGTAATGAAAATCGACATCTCCTGCTTCCTGATAATAAGTTTGACCGGACTGAACTTTATCGGAATGACTATTGAGTAATAATTGCAGGTCGGCGATTTCATGATCGGTCATATTTTGCGCTGCAAGTCGGGCCGCCATTCCCTCTAATGACTCCCTAACCTGATAAAGCTCTAATAGACCTTCCGCGGTTAACGTTACCACCCTTGCGCCTACGTTTGCCTTACGCTCTACTAAGTGACTGGCTTCTAGACGATTTATCGCTTCTCTGACAACCGCACGGCTCACAGCATATTTTGTCGACAATTCTGTTTCACTGAGCTTAGAACCAGCCTCGACATCGCCTTCTACGATGTCTTTACGCAGTTGGAAAAAAGTCTTATCAGCTGCAGTTATCGGTTGTTCTGTGAAAAATGTCATATATGTAGACTTGCAAGATAAACATTAGATTGTCGACAATTTAGCGGTATTATGTGATCGAGTCAACACTTTATAGGAATATTGTCGACAACTCTTTAGTAAAGTCAGCACAACGATCTTGGTAACAATTACGGTGATAAAGGCAGGTTTAGTTTACAATAAAAGTGTTCAGCCTAGCGCTTATTCAAATTGTGCCGCGAGCGAAAATCAGGGGGAATAAAACAATATTAACAAATAGTTATCAACAATACTCCTAACATAATCCTACTCGTTGCTAGCATGCTACATAGAGCAGTTCAATCTTTAATGAGCAAGTAAAAGTCTATGTAAATAACAAGTACTTTATAGGGTTAAAGCCTAGCTATTGTTTATAAGTGTCGACAATATTAGCCTAAAGTACAAGTGTCACCGATATAGAAAGCACGGCTTATAATGTGGTTATGCGCATATCGCCAGATAATGTAAAAAGATAGTAGTCAGCTAATACTGCTCAATTAGACGAGTTATGGTCATCGTTGATAACGAAGGTGATACGATTTCACTTTCGATTAAAGCGGCGTCGTACATGCCCTGATACTTGGTCATAGTAACGGCAAACGCTACCTCAGACTCTGCAGTCAATAGCCGCTGCTCAGCATGTTCAACGGCGGTAATAGCGCGCGTATACTCATGTGGATCATAGGTGCTTAGTTGATGTTGGCTTGTCATATCAAAAGTGTCACGATACTTGCGTGCCTCAGCGGCGGCCAACTGAGCGCGATACTTCAACAATTCTGCTTTAGCCTCGGTTAAATGTTGTTGCTTACATAACAATCCGCAATTTCTATCAATAATAGTGTGACTACTCTCTAGTCGAAATTGGCTATTATCAACGCCACCAGACACTGTTGCGATATGTTGACCAGCCCCACTAAGTGCGATTGCGATTGCAATTGCGATTGCCATAGCCACACACACTAAAAATATTACATTGATAACATCATTTTTGATCATTAGTGTGCTCTCTTAGCCCGTCTTCATGACGTCAAAATCTAAACCTAGGTTGTCGTTATAACAGTCAATATACGCCGTTAATTACAAAGTCATACTCGTAACAATACTAGGAAAACACTTAAGCTAACTAGACTTTGATACGGCTCAAAACTAACCCCGTAAATATGAGTTAATACAGCCAATTGGCTTGCAAAAACGTTATTGTTCCCCCGTTAAAAATGATGTTATTTATTGCCACAAAAAAGCCGCACTCAGCTTAAGCGAAGTGCGGCTTTATTTTATTTATTTAACTCTTATGCGTTACGAACCCTATGAATAACCGTATACATTACAGGTGTAACAATCAGCGTAAGAATCGTTGCAAATGTCAGTCCGGCCATCATAGCCACCGCCATCGCTTGGAAAAATCCATCAGTGATTAACGGGATCATGCCAAGAACCGTGGTTACCGCCGCCATACTCACTGGGCGAACCCTAGATACCGAGGCATCGATGACCGCTTGATAATCCTCTTTGCCCTCATGGATCTGCAGCTTTATCTCCTCAACTAACACAATTGCATTTTTAATCAACATACCTGTCAAACTCATTGTCCCGAGCAGCGCTAAGAACGTAAAAGGCATATTTGCGGTATATAGCCCGACAACCACACCGATGATGGCAAATGGGACAACAGTCCAAATAACTGCAGCATCTTTAAATGAGCTAAAGAGCAATACCGTAATAAGGATCATTACAACATAGCCGCCGCCTAGCTTTTCACCCAAAGCAACTAATGCATCCATTGAAGTTTCATGTTTACCGCCCCAATGCATCGAATAGCCCTCTGGCAGCTCGATAGCTTCAACCTCTGCCATAAATGACTTTTGCACTGCTGCAGTGGTAAGCGATCCCATTTGATCTTCATCCGTCATTGCCATAATAGTTCGGGTACGGTCACGGCGCATAATAACCGGATCTTCAAACTCAATATCAAAGCGATGAACAACCTGAGACAAACTCACATATTTGTTAAGCTGATGACTCCAAATCTGCAACTCCATAACGCCGTTTATATCAGTGCGCTCAAACTCTGGTGGACGCACAATGATAGGCATTAGATCGGAACCATCACGATACAAACCGACACTTCGACCTGAGAAATTCGCCAGTAACACGCTATCAACTTGTGCTTTACTGATCCCTAATACTCGTGCCGCTTCTACGTTAAATACAGGTCGAACAACCTTAGTGCGCTCACGCCAATCATCACGAACCGCGGTAGTGCCTTCGTATGAAGCCATAATCGCTTTAGCTTGTGCTGACAGATCACGTAATACGTCAGGATCTTCACCCTGGAAACGCGCTTCAATTCTGCCATCTGGAGCTGGCCCCATTTCGAAGCGCTTAAAATTGTAGTTCGCTCCAGCAAAATTTGATTCAAGCATGCCGCGTACATCTCGCATTACGTCTAACAGCTTGTCCATGTCTTTCACGGTAATCATTAAATTGCCGTAGTTGTTATATAACTTCTCTGGCTTATAGGCCAACATGAAGCGAACATGTCCTCCGCCGACACTTGAAGCAACTTGAGTCACTTCTGGATGGCTAAGTACCAAAGCTTCCATCGCTTTAATTTCTGCTGCGGTTGAGCGGATGTCCGTATTGTACGGTAGCCAGGTATCAACCATAAATTTAGGTAAATTCATCGGCGGGAAGAATTCATTCTTCAACATACCAAAGCCTTTTACTGAGCCTAAGAGTAATATAATCAGTAACAGCATGGTTTTCTTGCGATGGCGTATACACCCTTGTAAGAATTTTCTATACGAAGTGAACACAACACCTTTATAGGGATCAACCTCTTCGCCTTCTACAGCAGGCTTTTCATTTTTGAAAAACATAGCAGATAAGAATGGCGTAGTCGTTATCGCGGTAACCCAGCTTAAAGTTAACGAAATGAGTACTACCCAGAATAGTGTGCCTATTAGCTCACCAGAAATATCTTCAGACAATCCAATCGGTGCAAAGGCGGTTACCGCAATAACGGTCGCGCCAAGTAATGGCCATTTAGTTTGTTCGACAATATCAATAGCAGCACGAAAGCGATTCTTGCCCCTTTGCATGCCAACTAATATTCCCTCAACCACAACAATGGCGTTATCAACTAGCATACCTAGCGCAATGATTAAGGCCCCTAAAGAGATCCGTTGCAGATCGATTCCCATCTGCTCCATAAAGATAAAGGTGCCGGTTACAGAAAGGACTAGGACGATACCGATAATGACACCGCTTTTTAAACCCATTGTCAGCAGCAGTACTGCAATTACAATCGCGACAGCTTCTACAAGACTCCAGACAAATCCATCAACCGCTTTCTCAACTTGCACCGGTTGGTTATAGATGTTCTCCATCTCAATACCAATAGGCTGTTTGTTGAGCATGCTATCGATATGTGCTTGTACCCGGTTCCCAACTGCAATCACATTTTCACCCGGCATAAACGATACACCGAACTCTAGTGCAGGCAGGCCGTTCATAGACATAAGCTTTGTTGGTACTTCCACATAGCCACGGCTAATTTCAGCTACATCACCCAGTAAAATTCTGCTGTCAGAGCCCGCGGGACTAATGACCAAATCTCTCAGTTCACTAATATCCTGAAACTCACCAGTAGGAAATAGTCTTACCGTGTCATTTTGGATCCTAATTCGACCAGCATTAGAAACCGAGTTTTGGTTCTTAAGCAATGCGGCAACATGGTCAATGGGTATATTCAATGCAGAGAGTTTACTATTAGAAATCTCAACAAATACTTGTTGTTGTTGAACACCACCTATAACAACTTTGCTTACACCATCAAGAGTGACCACATCACGTCTAAGTTGATCGGCGAACTTCTCTAGTTCGGCCATATTGTAGCCTTTGCCAGTGATCCCCCAGATCATGCCATAGACATCACCAAAATCATCATTAACGATTGGTTTACTGGCCCCTGGTGGTAATGTTCGCAAGTCTCCAATTTTTCGGCGTACCTCATCCCAAATTTGAGGAAGATGTAAGCTGGTATACTCAGACTCCATCATCACATCGACTTGAGATAAGCCCGCTGTACTTACAGACTTTATCCACTTTACAGAAGGTAACTGCTGCAGTGCATTTTCAATTAGAAGCGTAACCTCCTCTTCAACCTGTTCAGGAGAAGCGCCTGGATAACTGGTTACAATCAATGCAGAACGAGGAGTAAACTCTGGATCTTCCAGTCTGCCTAGATCTTTAAAAGCTAAGATCCCGCCGACCAGCAATACCATGATTATCAGCCAACTCACTACCGAGTTGCGCATAGAGTAGCCAGCAATCCCGCCATCGCGGCACTCGTCTTCTACGTTTTCAGCCATTTTTGGTTGTTTCGACAAAGTAGACATTAAATACCTCGCTCACGCTGTAGTTCTTTAACTTGCTGATTTTCAGTGATTAAATAAGTTCCAGCCGTCACTACTTTGTCCCCAGCAACTAAACCAGAATCAATCACAGCTCCGTTTGACAAGAAACGGACAACATTCACTTCACGCAGGTGAGTTTTATTAGCTGAATCAACAACCCAAACGTACTCTTTATCATCACTAAGCTTTAAATGTTCTGGGCTAAATAATGCACTCATTGGTGCGATGACAATGTTATCGTTTGCGAGTGAATCATCAGCAATAACTGTATTAACAGTGGCGCTCATGCCAGGTAATGCACGCATGTCCTCTGGCACATTAACTGACAAAGTAACTCGAAAGCTCAATGCACCTAATGTCGCCGACTTACGCATCTCTTTAAACGTCGCTTTCATAGGTCTATTCGGGTAACTATCGAGCAAAACTTGGGTGGTAATTGCTTTAAATTTTTCAGGGTCAAACTGATTTAACAATTTTTCTGGTAGGTCGAATTGAATATCACTTAAGCTATCATTTTGAAACTCGATGATTGCTTGAGTTGCAGCGATATGATCATGATTTTCACCATGCATTTTAGCGATGACACCATCATAAGGGGCATAAATCTTGGTGTATTTTAAATTTTGCGTTGCTCTATCAAGTCTCGCTTTCGCCATTAGCATTTCAGCACGAGATGTATCATATTCAGCTTTAGTTGCTAATCCTTTAGGCACCAAGGTGGTATTTCTTTCATGTTGAGAAACTGCCAACTCATACTTAGCACTGGCATTATCTAAAACAATATTAAAATCGGTTGGATCAAGTTCAGCAACTAATGTACCTTTTTTAACCCTATCCCCTTCGCTAACATAATGGTTAGTGATTTGACCTGATACTCTAAAAGCGAGATCCGTACTTTCATTGGCAGCAACTTGAGCAGGAAAAGAACGCTCTATGCTAGCAGCCATACTTTCTATTACAGCCATTTTTACAGGGCGTACAATATCAGTACTTTTAGGCTCTGTTTTAGATTCGGCGCAACCTAATAATGAGGTGGTAGCAAGTGCAATTGTTGTTAAAAGTAACCGCTTAGTTATGATTGTCATGAATACTCCGCAAGAACAAAACTCATGAGCTAAAACGCAAAGATTGTTTTCAATATGCCGATTAAATAGATCCCCACCTACAACGGCTTATTGTCATAACGTCAAAATCTAGGTTATACCTTTGATTTTAATGAATAATAAACTATCTACGTTTAGCTCATATTTTAATAATGGCGGAATATTAGCAATATAATTTGTATTAGGCAGCGCGCCACAACGCACTACATCAATAACAGGAGGTTTTACTAGTGATAACAGCTAACTAGAATTTGTACGTTAATACAGCAGATTATTAACCTTTCTAAAGCAATAAATTGCAAAATCAAACGCGCTGAACCTACTCATTTGTCCAGTATAGAAATATCAACCTAGCAATCTATAACGAAGTACGTATATTTTAAGCGAAATCGTTACCTACTTGAGCTGGCTAGCCATTGCCCGTATTAGCTTATTGAAAAAACGCACAAAGTCCTTCAAATTTAAACGATTCGCTAGCATAATTAATGTTAATACTCATCGCAGAGAAGCTTTTATTTATGGCCATGTTGATCCTTAATGGAAAAAAAGCCGGTTTAACAGAGATCAGGCAAAGTGTTAATACACTCAGGCAGCAAGGCTATAGTATTGAAGTGCGATGTACATGGGAGTCAGGTGATGTCGCACGTTTTGTTAAAGAAGCAACACTGTCAAACATAACAAGAATCATTGCAGGCGGAGGAGATGGAACGGTTAACGAATTGGTTGCTGCCATTGCGACTCTAAAGCAAGATGCAGACGAGATGCTAGTTTCTCAACTCAATAAAAGTGAGATTGCGATACTGCCGTTAGGCACCGCCAATGATTTTGCCACGGCCTGCCAAATACCGACAGACGTAGAAGCAGCTTTGGAGCTTGCGCTCACAGGTAAAGCCTACTCGATTGATATCGCTCAAGCGAATGAGCGTTATTTTATCAATGTCGCATCCGCAGGCTTTGGCGCTCAGGTTACTGTTGATACACCTGTAGAACTGAAAGATCTTTTGGGTGGGCAAGCTTACTTCATATCAGGTTTAGTTCAGGCACTGAATTTCAGTCCCTACCAAGGAAAGTTCACCGCTTAACTCGCTAACGGACAGCAAATTAGCCAAGAGGGAGCAGGTTTATTGGGTGCTGTTTGTAATGGTCGGTTAGCAGGAGGTGGCCAAAAACTCGCACCCGATGCACTATTGAATGATGGTTTGCTCGATGTATTTCTAGTGAGCCACTTTCCCAGCACAGCGCTGAAACAGGTTATTGATGAGCTTATCGATACCAGTATTAATGGTGAATATGTCACTAGGATGCAAGTCACCAGTATTGTACTTGAATCGACTCACCCTTTACCTGTAAACCTTGATGGTGAACCGACTTTGAGCCACAAACACACGATGTCAATCATCCCCAATGCTGTTTCTTTAGTGCTACCAACCGGCTCGCCAGTGCTCAGTTAGATATCGAATCAACAAAAAAGCAGCACTCAGTGCTGCTTTTTTGTTGAATTAAGCCCGCTGCTTAACGAGTATATATGTTAAATCATTGGGTTATCGCATCGTTGACCTGCCAATTACCCCCTAGCGCTTTGTGCAGTGCTATTGTCATGTTGGCGGTTTGAAGTTTGGCGGCGACCACTCGATCGCGCATCATATTTTGTTGGCGTTGTGCATCAAGAATAGATAAATAATCACTCAGCCCAGCTTTGTAAAGTGACTGAGCCTTATTAACCGCATTAGTGGTTTCGGCAGATGCTTCGCTCACCAAAGCCACATATTGCTGGCTCTGACCATAGCCATGAAGTAACGTTTCTACCTCTCCAAATGCTGCAATCACTGAATGCTGGTAACTCAATACGCTAGCGTCGAACCGCGCCTCTTGCATCTCGACAATGGCATCGCCTCTGCCGCCATCAAACACATTCCAACTGATGCCCACACTACCAAGCCAAGACACTGAATCACTGTTAAATAGATCGTCAAAATCTTTGGCCAGTACACCTGGAGATCCCGTTAAAAACACTTTTGGATACTGCGCTGCAACGGCCGCAGCACGCTCTTCATTTAAAGCCGCCATCTCTCTCTCGGCAATGCGAATATCTGGACGACGTTGTAACAGATCCGCAGGCAAACCTGTTGGGATGATGCCACTAAAGTTTGGTAGTGGTTTTTCTTGCTCAAATCGAGAATGACTCTGCTTTGGTGTTTCTCCCAGTAAAATGGCCAAGCGCTGTAAATGAACATTTTCGGCGATTTCTAGCTGTGGGATCACAGCTTTTGTCGCCGCCAGTGCCGCTTTAGCTCTTGATTCGTCTAGCTTTGAGCCATAACCGCTCTTTACCATTAACTTAACCAACTCTAGAGTTTTACTTTGATCATCACTGGTTTTTAACGCAATTTCTTTACGCTCTTGCGCCCCTCTCATCTGCAGATAATTATGGATCACATCAGAGGTGATCAAGGTAGTTAACCCTTCACGCATAATCACCATCTGTTCTTTACGAATAGCTGCGGCACTGGCTTGTCTATCAATTCGTCCGAAAAGGTCGACTTCCCAAGCAATGGTAGCACCCGCAAAGAAAGCGCTATTATTGTCGTCAACTAGCCCCAGTTCTTCTCCACTAACAGGATGTTTAGCGGTGATTGCACCACCGAGCAATGGGTCATTTTCACTTATCTGAAAATTACCGAACCCCGCGCCAATATTCACAGTCGGTACCTTAAATGACTCAATAGTACTTTGATAAGACTGTGCCATGCGGATCCGCTGCGCGGCGATTTTTAATGGAATGGCTTGATTTTGTGCATCAATAACAAGCTGATCAAGCGTTGGATCTTCAAAGCTCTTCCACCATGCATTATCTGTTTGCTGTGCATATTTTCCAGCTTGAGTTCCTTTAACGCCTTGATACAGATATTCACTTTCAAGTGAGCTTGTTGGCTGCGTATAATCTGGTCCAACAGCGCAACCTGAAAGCATCATTGCTATTGCTAGCGGCGCGAGTTTTATAAGTTTCATATTATTTTTGCTCCACTGTCGCAGTCGTTAAGGCCAATTCGTTATTGTTGTCATCTGCTTTACTTTCTTGCTCTAGTTGCTCTGAGTTTCTATAAAACAGGCAATAAAAGGCTGGCATAATAAACAGTGATAACAATGTTGCCGCTGCAAGTCCGCCAATGATCGTGGCAGCCATTTGGTCAAATAGTCGGTCACTGATTAACGGGATCATTCCTAAAGCAGTAGTTAATGCTCCCATTGAAATCGCCATGGTTCGATTTAACGTGGCAGACTTAACCGCTTCTCGTAATGGGATTTTCTTAGCTCGCTCGAGCTCAATTTGATCCATAAGTACTATGCCATTTTTAATGATCATTCCTGATAACGTCACCGCGCCGATTAGCGCCATAAAACCAAATGGCTTATCGAGCAACAGTAATGTCCATGTTGCACCAATAGCAGCTAGCGGCAGCGTGATTAAAATGATGATCGGTTGCTTAAAGCCATTAAACATTGCAACCATGATAACCACCATCATCAATAGTGCTTTTGGCATTTGACTTAAGGTGTCAGTAATCGCTCTATTTTCATCGTAGTATTCGCCGCCCCACTCAAAGCTATAACCCGCTGGTAATGCTATTGCTTCAATCTGATCCTTAATTTGATTTCTCACTTCAGCGGGTGTCGCATCAAATACATCTGCCTGCGCTGTTATGGTTGGCACTCGATTTCGACGCCAGATCATGCTCTCTTCTGATTTAAGCTCGAATTTATCGACCACTTGACCTAGCGGTACGCTATGAGTACCTAACAAAGACTTTACAGGCAGAGTATCTAAGTAACTGAGATCGGCGTTGGCACTCCTAAAACTGATTGGGATCATTTGATCACCTTGGTTTAACGTCCCGAGTGTTACTCCCTCCGATGCTCGCTTTAATGCTAAGGAAATATCAGTTCTGTTGATCCCCGCCCTGCGTGCTTGCTCTTGATTAATAACAGGTTCAATCACTTTGCTTTGTTGGCGCCAATCATCTCTTACCGATTTTGTATTGGCGTTAGCTTGCATGATTGCTTGTGCTTGGTTCGACAAGTCATGCAAGACTTCAGGGTCTTTGCCACTAAATCGCGCCTCAATGCTGAACTTATCTTTTGTCGCTAATTTAAGCGCTCTAAATCTAGGTTCAGAGTTAGCAAAATTTTGTGCTAACCAACTCTCCCCGCGTTTTGTTAATGGCTCTATCCCCTCAAAGTCTTTAACGTTGATGACAATCTGGCCGTAACTTGAGTCAAAAGGTTCAGGCTCAACAGTCACAGAGAACCTTGGAGCGCTCGCCCCTACATAGCTAGAAATGCTGCTTATTTCCGGTTGTTGTAATAACCAACCTTCAATTTTTTTCATGTCAGATGACGTTTTAGCTATATCTCCGCCATTAGGCTGCCAGTAATCTAAGAAAACCATGGGTCTGTCAGAGCTTGGAATAAAATTCACCGCAACATAAGGAACAGCCAGGGCAGTCACCAGTAACATCGGTACGACTAACGAAATAGCCTTAACTGGATTCATCACAGTCCAAACAACAGCTTGCTGATAACGACTGACTTTTTGTTGCTGTTGATCATTATTTAGCTTTGGCTTAATCCATAACCAGCATAAAAGTGGCGTAAGAGTGACCGCAACAATCCATGAAAATAGTAGTGAAGCGCAAATAATCAGAAACACTGAACTTGCAAATTCACCGGCATCAGTCTGTGAAAAAAGTACCGGAGTAGAACCCATAATGGCAATAATAGTTGCTGCCAGTAGCGGTTTTGAGGTTTCTTTAACTGAATCGATAGCCGCTTTTGTGCGTTCTACACCTTTGTTTAACTTAACGATAAACAGATCGGTAATAACAATTGCATTATCAACAAGCATACCCAAGGCCAGTACAAAAGTTCCTAGGGAAACACGTTGAAGATCTACGCCTGCGACGTACATATAGATAAATGTCAGCAAGATAGTAAACAGCAAGCTGCCGCCGACGATTGTGGCACTTTTAAAGCCCATAAAAATCAGCAAAACCGCAAATACAATCGCCACGCTTTCCAGTAAATTAGTCACGAAATCGGCAATAGACTTCTCAACTTCATCTGGTTGAAATGCGATGGTTCCGATCTCAATACCAACGGGCAACTCTTGTTGATACTCAGCAATAATTTGGCTCATTGTATCGCCAAGATTAACCACGTTGATGGCTTTGACTGGGCTAACAGCCAGGGTGACTGCTGTTTGACCGTTGTAACGGCTTATACTGGTTGCAGGCGTTTTGTAGGCTAAGCTAATATCTGCAATATCTCCGAGCCGAAGTAAACCAGTACTGTAACTACCGATCCCTCCTTTAATCGTTAGATTCTTAATATCCTCAATTGATTTAAAATCGCTGCTTTGCTGAACTCGAATACGTTCGCCACTGGCTTCGAAACTACCACTGTTATAAGTCAGATTTTGGGTTGTTAATTGATTAATCACTTGAGCAGAAGAGATCCCATATTGAGCTAAACGCTCTTCAGGTAGATCAACATAAATAGCTTGGTTTTGCACACCGTGCAGCTCAATTTTCTTAATACCATCCACTGTTTTAAAGCGGCGTTGGAGCTCCTTAGCATACTGACGTAGCTCTTCTGGTTCTGCGTTGTCACCGTAAACACTGAATAGCATGCCATAAACTTCAGAAAACTCATCTTGAACCACACTGATCTGGGCTGTTGCTGGCAATGTCAGTTTTACATCGCTCACTTTACGACGTAATAGATCCCACTGCTGAGGTAACTCATCAGAGTTAGTGGTTTCCTTTAGATCAATAAAAATCATTGAACTACCAGGGCGAGACAGTGAACGTAGTTTCCACATCGCGCCCATCTCTTGTAGTTTTGTCTCTACTTTATCAGTGACTTGCTCCTCAACCTCTTTTGCCGATGCACCTGGGTACAAGGTCACCACTACAGCACTTTTCACCGTAAATGAAGGGTCTTCAAGCTTACCAAGCTCAAAATAGGAGATCATCCCAACAATCACACATAGCACGCTAAAAAATATAACGAACAAACGTTGCCTAATTGCAAATTCTGCTAAATTCATAAACGCCTCTAGTAACTAACTTTCTTCGCGATGGTATTCTTTACAATTTGCAAAGGCTTAAGGTAGTGCACACCTGCTGTGACAATTGTGTCACCCGCTTGCAATGCGCCACTTATGCACACTCTATTGCTATGCACAGACTCAACCTCAACCACACGCTCGGTAATCTTTTCGTTCTCTATGACGTAAACGCTTTGAAGTTCACCCTCTCCTTTTAGTGAGGCTAAAGGAACACAAAAGGTATCTGTACTAGCATTAAGGTTGATGGTTACGCTAACTGATTTTCCTGGCAATGCACCTTGCTGGTTTTTATCCAGCACAAACTGTGCTTGGTAGGTTTGTTTGATTGGATCGGCAAGGGTGTTCATCTCTGTTAAATAAGCATTAATGGGCTGGTTATTGCCGTGCCAAGTAACGCTAGCCTGTTGGGATAGGGTCAAATTACCAATTAGGTTCTCGGGTACATCAATGATTGCTTTTAGCTCGTTGGGTTGATGTAAAGAGAATAAACCAGCGCCTGGTGACGTTTGCTCAAATGTTTGCTGGGTTTGCAGTCCGATCACGCCATTAAAAGGTGCCTTAAGCTCTGTATAATCGAGCGCGTCATTAGCCTTTTGTAGATTCTGAGTCACTACCTGTACCATAGCCAAACTACGCTGATATCCGCTTTGAGCTCTGTCTAAGTTAACTTCTGAGATAGCATCATCTGCGATAGCTTGGCTTACCCTATCAAGCTCAACTTTTGCCAATTGATGCGCAGCATTAGCTTCAGCCAGTCTTGCTTCTAGCTCAACAACGGTAACTTGGTAGTCATGGGGATCTAACCGAGCAATAACCTGCCCTTTATCCACCTTATCGCCGGTTTTAACCAGTATTGCTTCAATAGTACCCGGGACTTTAAAAGATAAGCTTGCGGTTTTTGTAGCCTCTAACACGCCGGTAAACTGCTTTGAATTTTGCAGCTGCTGATCGGTTAATGTTATAACTTGTACAGGGCGTTCAACTTTTTGCGGTTCAATATTGGCTTGGCTTGATGCTTGGCTACAACCAGAAAGGATTAGTAATGCTAGCGGTGCGATGGCGAATTTGCTGTTTAGTAGCTGTTTTGTATGTATGTGATTCATGATTCTCTCCCAATGAAACTATTGGGAGAGAGTGTATGTGTTTAACTTTACAAGATAATCCGCCTTTCACGCACTACACTGTCTCACAAAGCATTACAATCCTGCTCTTTTGGGGATTTCTTGTAATAAAAAGTCAATCAATAATCGAGTCGGTAGACTTATTCCTTTTCTATCGGGATAGATCAACCACACATCCTCTTTTTTAGATTCGTATTGCGGTAAGATCCTGACGATACGTTTGGCTTCAATAGCCGCTAAGGCAAACAATGGCGGCATAAAGCCTATCCCCTGCCCACCAACAATCGCACGCCTAACAAATCCCATATGATTACAGGTGAAACGACTATTTACCTGAACGGTCTCTGATATTAAGTCCCATTTATTATCTACGCTGCCGTCAGGCCAACGATAGCAAATTGCATCATGGTCAGACAGTTCCGCTAATGATTGCGGTTCGCCATGATTGGCTAAATATTCAGGACTGGCATAAATACCTCGCCCCAAACTGACAATTCTACGGGCGATAAAACCAGAGTCCTGCACCTTACCGGCATAAATAACAAAGTCTAACGCAAGCGCATAAATATCAGTTTCATAGTTATTAGTGATCCGCATATCCAGTTCTATATCGGGATAAAGTTGCTGAAATTTTGCTAATGCGGGTTGCAGCGCCTCATCACTTTCGGGCAGAAAGCCCACCTTAACTTTACCGACCGGTTTCTCATCGATATCATGCAACTTATTTTTAGCCTGCTCAAAGCCTTCAAGTACGGTGAGCAACTCGTGATAATAAGCCTCACCGTGTTGTGTTAAACGAAGTTGCCTAGTTGTACGAAAGAATAGTTGTGCATTTAACGACTTCTCTAGCTCGCCAATGCGTCGGCTAACATTGGCTCGCGGTAGATCTAAGGCATTAGCCGCTGCAGTAAAACTGCCCAATTTCACAACGATAGTAAATAATTTTAGATCTTCTATTCGCATACACTACCCAACTATTTTTAGAGTTTTTGTCGCATTAGCCTAAATTAACTTTGTTGTAGGCAATAAAAAAGCTTAGTCGGTAAAGACTAAGCTTAAAATTACTGTAAAGGTTTTTTGGCAAATGTGGTAGTTTTCAAGTCATCTATGTGGATTACAGCACAATTAGTAAAGCTGTATAAAAGCGATCACTCCAGACTAAAGCCATTCAGTAAAGTAGACTAGAACACCCAATTCATGCTGATCCCGGCAATGGCGGCATCATTGTTATAGCTACCTTGCAAACGACTATCTGCAATACCGTCATAGCTGATCTCAGGTGAACCTAAGTCAAGATATTCAACAAAAAAGTTGACCGAGAAATCGTCAGACACTTGATAGGTAGCGCCAGTACCAATGCGGATAATTTGATCTACAGGTAGATCGGGATACTGGTTAAAAGCGTCATCGAATGAATCGCTAAGCGGTGATGATTCGTAACCGACGCCAAACTCTAAACGCCACTGATTAGTCAACTGATAGTGCATCCCTAATGAAGCGCTATAAGTATCGTCCCAGTTTCTGTCGACGTTTACTTGACGACCAGAATCATCCAAAATCAACACACTTGATTGGTTTTTACTCCAATCTTGCCAATCTAAAGACCATAACAAAGCAAACTTGTCAGTCAGACCATGGTAACCACTGAGCTTTACAATTGCAGGTGACACCAGCCCCAAACTCGCATCATAAATACCACCATTACCATTGCGGTCGAGATTTACGTCGCCTTCTAGGGTGTGGTCAAGGCCAGAGCGAACCGTTAAACCCAACATGTGATCTTCATTGATGCTGTAATGCAGCCCGAGGTTAACGCCAAATTCTACAGAACCTGCTTCATATTCAGCACCAATGTTTGGAGTGAACTGTTGGGTTTGCACTAGAGATGCATATTCAGAAACCAAGCCAATACCCACTGCCCATTGATCATTTAATTTATAGGACACAGAGGCATTGACTTGCACAGTCACCAAATCGATAGAACTAATAAGGCTTGCCCCACGCCAATCATCACCATAATCTACAGATGCCCCACCTTGGGAAGCTAGCGCTAAACCAAATGCCCATTTGTCGCTTAGTGGGTTAACCCAATACACAGATCCAAGCGGTGTGACACTACCTGCATTGCCACCGTCAGTTCCGCCACCAAAGTTGCCATAAGATCCGCTATCTTGGTATTCAATATTTAGGTCAAACGCTTGCAGGCTACCTGTTAAAGTTGACTTTTCAACGAGACTCATTGCTGCAGGGTTTGAAAAAGCACTCTCTGCACCTTCTGAAATTGCCGCACTACCGGCACCTGCAGTACTCGCGTTTAAACTGCCTAATTCGCCTAAAATGGTGCCTGCAGCAAAGCTTGGAGTTGACACTAAAGCGATAGCTACTGCTAAAGGTTTAAGTAGAAATTTCATTAATTAATCTCGAATGTTGTTACTAAAAATGATGGTGCCATTATCACTGTTAACGAACTGAAAGAAGACTCGGAGATTTGCTAGTTTTAGTACTTATAGCGTTGAGATATGAGCCACTTAACAAAAATGAAAATGCCGCTGTTAGCGGCATTTTCAATAGATTTATAGATGTTGAAACTCAGTTTGCGGGTAATACTAAACGCAGACCTATATCTGGCATTACCGCACTTTGACTTGCAGAATCTCTAGAATAATTTGCAGACTCATCGGTGTCATAGGCCAAGCTACCTCCGCGAACAGATTTATATGAGAGATGGTGAGTAGACTGAATAGAATTGACAGGGTTGTGAGAAGGTCCGTGGCGATAATAATCTGTATCGAATGCATCCTCTACCATCTCTCCGACGTTACCCGTCATATCGTAAATCCCTAACTCATTAGGCTTTTTAAGACCGACAGCATGTGCTTTATTGCCAGAGTTTCCAACATACCACCCGACTGTATCGATATCGTCTGATCCGCTATAGCGGTAGCCTTTACTCTTCAATCCACCTTTAGCTGCGAACTCCCACTCAGCTTCGGTTGGCAGTCTAAACTGTAAACCCGTTTGTAAATTTAATTGGCTAATAAAGTACTTTGCTTGTTGCCAGCTTAGATTATTCATTGGCATATTGGGTCCAGCAAAATACGGAGTTGCTCCACTCAATACTGAATCGAATAAAGCTTGAGTGACTTCATATTGAGCAATATAAAAGCCATCGACTGATACCTCACGTGCTGGACACTCACTAATAGTGCCTGTTCCACAAGCGCTCCCCATACTAAATGACCCGCCTTCAACCCAAACCATTTCTGACAGGAGTTGTTGTTTTAGTTCAATATTAAGATGCTCATCTATTGAGACAGCACATCCTTGCAAGAGAACCAGTAACAACATAGTTGTAGGAATTAAATTAAGGCGCATAACGACTCCAACGGTTAAAATATAGCTTAAATTGTATACCTGTAACCGATATATAACGCCTCGGAGAACTACTAGTTCAATGCAAAAAAGCCCCTAGATTACATAACCTAGGGGCCTTGCTAACGATGGAAATCGTTAAATATTACAGTCTTTATTTAGTTTTGCTGTGCTTCAAGAGCCTTTAATACTTTCTGCATTTTCAGGGTGTTATAGTTAATACCCGCTGCACTAAAGCCTGCACCTGGCTGGAATGGATAGTCTTCGATTGTACCGAGGAACTTACCCACTTCTTGAGACATTGGTACAAACAACCACATGTTATCAATCATCCAACGTACATACATACCAGACTCTTTAGCTGCTATTTCGAAAGGATCGGCACGTAGGTTAGTCAGAGAAGCCCAAGCTGGTACATTACGCACCGCTGACTGCATGTCACCGTCCATCATCGCAAATGACGCTTTCCAGTCATTCCAACGTACAGCATTTAGCTCACCGTTTGCACTGAAGTACATCTTACTTGTGCGTGGACCTTGTTCTACTTCACCCTTAAAGAAAGGCATAAAGTTGCTGCCATCTAAATGTACACGCCAATCTTTACCGTTAAAGTTGCTGCCCTGTTTTAAATCTTCAACAAGCGAATCTTCACCCGTTGCCGCTAGCAATGTTGGCATCCAATCTTCATGTGACATCATCGCATTGATTTTTGTACCAGGCTCAATCACACCAGGCCAGCGAACAAGCTGAGGTACACGCATACCACCTTCAAACGTAGTCCCTTTTTCACCGTGGAATGGTGATGTCCCACCGTCAGGCCATGTGAATTTTTCTGCACCGTTATCCGTTGAATAGACAACGATTGTGTTATCAGCAATTTTCAATTCATCTAGCGTATCAAGTAACAATCCTACATGATCGTCATGTTCAATCATTCCATCAGGGTAGAGACCGATACCAGTAATACCATCGTACTTCTCTTGTAGACGTGTATGTACGTGCATTCTTGATGCATTCACCCAAGCAAAAAATGGCTTGTCTGCTTTGACAGCTTTTGTCATGAATTTAATTGATGCACCAACAAACTCATCATCTGCAGTTTCCATACGTTTACGCGTCATAGGGCCAGTATCTTCGATACGACCATCTGCATAAGAATGGATTACACCACGTGGACCATACTTCTTTTTAAACTCAGGATCTTTCGGGTAGTAATATGTCTCTGGCTCTTCTTCAGCATTTAAGTGATAGAGGTTGCCAAAGAATTCATCGAAGCCATGTGCGGTAGGTAAATGCTTATCTTGGTCACCCAAGTGGTTTTTACCAAACTGACCAGTTGTGTAGCCTTTATCTTTAAGTGCATCAGCAATAGTTGGTGCCCAATCAGGGATCCCGCTATCTGAACCTGGCATACCAATGGTTAAAAGACCGGTACGGAATGGATGTTGACCGGTAATGAATGATGCACGACCCGCTGTACAACTCTGCTGTGCATAGTGGTCAGTAAATAGAGCACCTTCGTTTGCGATACGGTCAAGGTTAGGTGTTTGGTAGCCCATCATGCCTTGGTTGTACGCGCTGATATTGTAGTAACCAATATCATCACCCCAAATAACTAGAATGTTTGGACGCTCTGGATCTGTGGCAGCCATTGCAGATGAAGCGGTAGCAGCTATACCTACGCCTAATGCAACTTTAGATAGTATTTTGGACATTTCATTCCCCTTGGTTAGATCTTTTTCAATCACGGTAATTAAACGAGCTAAAAACCAGTGACACTAAAACGATGGCGTCATTAAACGTCTAAACCACAATAAAAAAACCTCGAAGAAATACTTGTTCGCAGCAAACTTGCTTATTGGATTGACAAACTTGAGAGCCGCATCAAGTCCTTTCTCTGAAATGAAACAGATAAAGTACAATTATCTCAATACATTGACTCTTTCGCCTGGCACTAGTAATTATCCTTGTTATTGTTCTCAAAGTTATGTTTTAGTAGCGAATGTCAGTAAAAGACGCTATTTATAAGTTAACTAAACATTCGCTTTCTATTGATTACAGGGCACTGAATATGGATGTAGAACCTATCTCAATTGCAGAACATTTCTTTGCCGATATTTCCAATCGCTTATTAGAAGAAGACACGGCGAATATTCCCGATGTTATCTGCGCAGGTCTTTCCGAATACTTGCCTTATGCTAATGTCCAAAGAATGTCTTTAGTTCGGATAACTAAAGATAAGCAACATGAAGGGGCTTATTCCGTTGCAGCACCAGGATATACACCAACAAAAATGGTTGGAGTTGGGTTTAATAGTCCCTATTTAGACAAAATATCTTTAGGCGAGATGATTGTACACTCAGGTTCAATCGAGGACGTTTTCACTAAAAGCGAAATTAGACTCGCCAATATGGAAGGCGTTATTGCCCATGCAGTGATCCCAATTAAAGTTAAAGATCGTATTTGGGGTGCAATTGCGTGCAGTCGTTATAAAGAGCATTCTGACTGGTGCCCAATATTACTTGAACGAATTAAAACACTCGGCCAAGTGCTGGCCGCGTCCTACGAGCGCTACCACTTTTGGTTATCACTGCAAACCAAGAATAAAGAGCTTGAATCACTATCGCGTCACTTGATGGAAAATCAAGAAAGCGAGCGGCGCCTGCTATCCCGGGAATTACACGATAATTTTTCGCAGCGACTCGCCCTACTCACCATTAAAGCAAATAACGTATTTGGTATAGTACGTGAAAGTGTTAAACCAGAAGCAAAAGAGCTACACGTCAATATTCAGCAAATAGCAAAAGATATGCAGGCGCTATCACGCTCATTACACCCTGCTATGCTTGAAGATCTCGGGCTGATTGCTGCTTTAAAGTCTGAAGCTAGGCGCATCACCGAAGTAAAGGCATTAGAGCTACAAACCATGTTTGGTTACATTCCATCATTGAAAAAGGAAGTATCGCTTAACCTTTATCGAATATTACAAGAATCATTAAACAACGTGATTAAACATTCTCAAGCTTCTGCTGTTTTCATTTCATTAGAGATTGTAGACAATAGTTTAGCTCTGCAGATCTTAGATGATGGGATTGGCTGCAAAGATACACTCGAAAAAAGTAAAGGTAGTATAGGTTTAGTTAGCATTCGAGAAAGAGCACAACTATTAAGTGGTAGCGCCGAATTTACCAGCCCAGAAGGTGGTGGCTTTGAAGTTAACATCACTATTCCAGCAATAAAGGAACACTATGAGTAGAATTATAATCGCAGACGACCACTTAATCGTTGCTCAAGGTATAGCCGGTTTATTAAAAGCTGAGCACCAGATATTAGCAATTGCAAAAGATGGTGAGGAACTCATTGAACTGGTCAAAAAGCACGACCCTGAACTCGTTATCACCGATATTAGTATGCCGGGTATGACCGGTATTGCTGCTGTAGCAGCACTCAAACGAATTAAGAAAGATTTGAGAGTTATCTGCTTGACCATGCACGATGAACAGGAATATGCAGAAGGGGCGATTGCTGCTGGAGCATTAGGTTATGTGCTCAAGCATGAAGCAACTGATGATCTTGTCGATGCTGTAAATTGTGTGTTAGCTGGCAAACAGTACTTATCTAAATCAGTACAAGTACAAGACACTGCGCCGAGTCTTTCAGCAAGACAGCTGAGTGTATTACGTTTGTTAGTGCAAGGTAAATCAGCAAAACAGGTTGCCGATGAACTGTTTATTTCTCCAAGAACCGTAGAGTTTCACAAGTATTCAATCATGAAGCTCATTGAAGCCAAGACGAGTGCAGAGCTTATTCAGTATGCACTTTCTCGTGGTTTGGTATAAAAGCACACTTAGATACGGAAATCTTCAGAAGGGACATTATTATTAAACGCTTACAACAATTAGTAGTTACTCTATGGCAGCCCAAAATCCGCTTAATAGCGATGTCACTAACAGGGCTATTGGTGACTCAGCCAGCAGTTGCTACTGAATTTGTTGGCTCTTTTGAATGTCAGCAATGCCATCAACAAGAGTTTGAACAGTGGACCGGCTCTGATCACGATATGGCAATGAAGCATGCGACAACATCATCAGTTGCCGCTGACTTTAATACCAGTTTTATTTATTTGGGTAAACCAAACCGATTTTTTCGTAAAGGCGAAGAATATTGGGTAAATATTGAAGATGGCAGTGGCCAATTTAGTGACTTTAAAATTAGTTACACCTTCGGGATTTCACCATTACAGCAATATATGGTCGAGTTTGAAGATGGTCGAATCCAGCTTATTCCGTTTGCTTGGGACAACCGTCCTAAAATTGAAGGTGGCCAAAAATGGTTTCACCTCTATCCAGATAACAGTGCTAAGCATGATGATTTTTTCTGGCAAAATGTCGGTCAAAATTGGAACTTCATGTGTGCAGATTGCCACTCAACCAATGTAAAAAAGAACTATGATTTTGAAAAAAACCGTTTTGATACGACATTCTCAGAAATCAATGTCGGCTGTGAAGCCTGCCATGGCGCGGCGAGTAAACATCTATCCTGGGTAGCTAACGGAGACCTAGCAAAAGATAATAAAGATCAAAACAAAGGCTTCAACAGAGATTTAACTAAGCCCATTTCACAGTGGACTTGGCAAACGAGCACTCAAGCAACAAATAAAAACGCCAATACAGCAATGCCCGTCAATAAAGGGCACAGTGATCAACTGCAAACTTGTGCACAATGCCATAGCCGCCGCTTACAAATAAGTGATAGCAACCCTCTAGTTAACAGTGACTTTGGAGATCGTTACCAGTTAAACCTCATTGGCCAAGAACTCTACTATGACGATGGGCAGGTTTTCGATGAAGATTACGTTTACGGTTCTTTTTTACAATCAAAAATGCACCATAACGGTGTGGTATGCAGTAATTGCCATAATCCTCACTCAACCAAATTGGTTTTGCCTGAGAATGCACTCTGTAGTCAATGCCACAGCCCTGCAAAATTCGACACCAGTGAACACCATCAGCATTCGGCAAACAGTAGTGGTGCACAATGCGTTAATTGCCATATGCCGCAAACAACCTATATGCAGATTGATAAAAGGCGTGATCATAGCTTTAGTATTCCTATACCGGCCAACTCGCAGCGCATAGGAACGCCCAATGCCTGCAATCAGTGCCATATAGATAAAGACATAGCATGGGCCGTCGAAACAACGACGCGCTGGTACCCCAGTCTAAACACCTATGATGCAAAACATTTTAGCAGTGCATTCGCTGGGGCTCGTGCTGGAATGCCAGCGGCTGCAGACCAACTATCTTATATTGCACAAGACCATCAGCAAGCTGCAATTATTCGTGCCGCAGCCATTGAGCGCCTGCAACAGTATCCCAGCCGTAACGGCGTTGTAGCTATAGCGAGGGCGACCCGTCACGACGAACCAATGCTTAGACTTGCCACTATTCAAGGAAGTGCTCCCTACCCCATTGCTGACAGATGGCGCATGCTAGCGCCCTTACTCAATGACAAAGTACTTATGGTGCGCAGCCAAGCTGCTGGCGCTTTAGCGGGATTCTGGCCAGAGTTGAGCCCAGAACAGCGGCGGCAATTAGAGTCTTCCTTGGCCGAGTATATAGAAATATTGAAATTTAATGGCGATAGAGGCTTTGCCAGAACGAATCTCGGCCACCTTTACGCTAATCAGGGCAAAGTAGAGCAAGCGATAGCTGAATATAACGCTGCCATTGCAGTACAAGCAAACTATGCTGCGGCCTATATTAACCTAGCCGATCTCTTTCGAGGACAAGGCAAAGACCAAAAAGCGATGGAAACCCTTAAACAAGGTATTAGAGCTCAACCGACTTCAGGAACACTTCAGTTCAGTATGGCACTGGCACTGTTACGAGCGAAGCAGACAGACACTGCGATGGAATATTTAGTTAAGGCCACAGAGCTTGAACCTAATAACGGTCGTTTTTGGTATGTTTATGCTATCGCAATAACACCAATTTCTGTATCGAAAGCGGGAACGGCTTTTGACAAAGCCTACCAAGTCAGCGGCAATCCGCAGTACTTATATGCTTTATGTGAATTGATGCTTAGCAATAATAGCCCACAAGCTAAACAATGCTTACAAGAGCTATCAACTCGCGTACCCGCTGATGCTATCGAGCAACTTAAGCGCCGTTTTCAACAGTAAATCGGCTTAAGGTTAACAATATAAGTAAAACTGGGATAATTGCGAGTGTTCCAGTTTTCTCTTCCCTTTTACTATTCACCCAAATCAAGTTTTATCAATGGGTGAACAGAATGGAAATCCGAAATACATTATTGACCGCTATCGCGTTATCTTTGCTGCCAAGTGCCGCTGTGGCTGAACACAGCAAAGAAGTCCAAGATATGTCTGACCCCCTAGCGGTATATACCCAAGTCGGCGGTTCATACGGTACAAATGGTGTTAACTTAAAGTTAGGTAAAACACTTGATACAGGATCAGCTACAGATATGTCGATGATTCTTTTTGAAGTTAAAAGCATGTTTGGTGAACACACTAAAGATGATGGCTCAAGTGCAATGAATCCTGACATGGCCAATGACGGGATCTCCGAGCTCCGCTTTAGAAAGTTCGATGTTGATATGACAAACGGCCGTGGGATCTCAATGGATGTTATTCATAATTTCGACACCAACTCAGGAACAGCGTCCATCGGCATGATCCAAGCTTTACCTAAAGTCGGTTTTTGGCAGGCATTCCCTATTATCGCCGCTGGTGTGCAGTACAATGATGGCTCAATGCGTTCAACAGATGGTGAATCCACCGGTCTACATTCTGACTTTGCGTTTGCTAGTTTCACCTTGTATAACAAGTTTCAGCTAACCGATACGGTATGGGCCAACTACAACCCTGTTTATACTCAAGCTATTTTTGGTGATCAGCTCTACACTGATAATCTACGTGGTAGTGACGGTTTGACCCATGAGTTTGTTTTGAGCTGGCAGATGACTCCCAAGCAGAACTTTCGTCTTTGGTATAACACCACACAGAACAATTTCAGCGACGGTGACTTTCGTTTAGAGTACAACCAGCAATTCTAGTCGCAGTCTTTTGAAAAAACAAAAAAGTCAGCTTGTCGCTGGCTTTTTTTTAAACGAGAACGACCAAGCATTCGCTGGTAAAAACACCTGTTTTCATCGTAATGGGCCACGATTCACAAGGGTAGATTAGCTTTCGCTTTATAATCACTGATGTTTATTTATGAACACTAAAAAAGTTCCTAAGGAGTTAGTGATGCAACCTATCAAAGTCAATTTACATAATGGCAAAGCAAGTAAACGATTTCATGTGATGAGTAAGCCTATCGGCGCCGCATGTAATATCGACTGCACTTATTGCTATTACTTAAGTAAACAAGACCTACTTGAATATAAAAAGGGTTGCAGTCCAGAGATGCCTTTCGCGGAGCTTGAGTCTTACATCAAACAATATATTGAACAACAAAACACGCCTGAGATCATCTTCACTTGGCAAGGCGGTGAACCAACCATGCTTGGGCTTGACTATTTTAAAGAAGTGGTTCGTCTACAGCAAAAGTATGCACCTAAAGATGTCATTATTGCGAATGACTTACAAACTAATGGTACCTTGCTGACTGATGCATGGTGTTACTTCCTGTCCAAGCATAATTTTCTAGTTGGTTTAAGCATTGATGGGCCAGAAATGTACCACAATGCATACCGTAAAAACCGAGCAGGTCGTGGTACCTTTAAACAAGTCATGGCAGGAATAGCGCTATTGCACAAACATAACGTCAATTTTGCTACGCTGACATGTATTAATAAACTGACTAGCCAGAACCCATTAGCGATCTATAGGTTTTTGCGTGATGAAGTTCGCTCACCTCAAATTCAATTTATTCCAATTGCAGAGCCTGAAACATTTAGGGAAACAGCACCGCATCATTGGCAGAAAGAGCAGCTACCAATTTTAGGCAGTAAGCAAGCACAACCAGGTGAATTAGGCTCAGTGGTTACACCTTGGTCTGTCTCCAGCGAAGGCTGGGGAAAATTCTTATGTACTGTATTTGATGAATGGATTCAGCATGACCTTGGGCGAGTCAATGTACAATATTTTGAAGCCTGTGTTGAAACCTGGATGGGGAGAACCAATCCATTATGCACATTAGGTTCTTTGTGCGGTAAAGGCTTAGCAATGGAACCAAACGGCGATGTCTTTGCCTGCGATCATTACGTTTATCCAGAGTACAAAATAGGCAATATTCACCAGAAACCACTTGATCAAATGGCTTTCTCAGCAAAACAACAAGATTTTGGCTTTGCAAAAAGCCGCAGCCTGACCAAGCAGTGCCAAAACTGTGACTACAAATTTGCCTGTTTTGGCGAGTGTCCTAAGAATCGTTTTGTACGCTCTTTTGACGGTGAAATGGGTCATAATTATCTTTGCCAAGGCTGGCATATGTTTTTTAAACATATTGATACCTATATGTGCCAAATCGTCAGTTCGATGGGTTACCAAGTAAGAAAATCAATTTAGCTACAACATATAGCGGCATAAGCATTAATACGCGCATGCCGCTTCTTCGCTCCTAGAACCAATGATCGACACAAAGATCATTGAGCCCACCCACATCGCTCAGCTTAATCGTCAAGAATGAAGAAAACGAGCAAACGTACTCAAACAGCCATCGGTCTGATACACTCGAAAAGGTTAACTTCAAAGGTCAGATCAACTTCTTATGCAACGTGCAACGCTTCGCCAAGCCAAATCAATTGATAACGTCTACAACAGTGCTTATTGGCACTTAAGCCAACAAGATTTTACCATCAATGAAATTCGCTCTAAGCTTGAACGTAAAACAGATAAACAAGAGTGGATAGAAACGGTTCTGACCAAACTTATAGAAAGCGGTTATCTGAAGAGCGATGCGGAGTTTGCTGTGCGTTATTGTGAAATGGCTTTTAGCAATGAAATCGGTTCAGGTGCCATAAAGCGAAAGTTACAGGTACGTGGTCTTTCGGCTACTGATGTAGACACAGCAATCGAACATGTTATTGAAGCTCATCAAATCGATTCCTATAAGATGGCGACCAGTAGGCTCCTGAGTCGATTTGAACACTTTAACAATACCAATAAAGAAAAAGTTTACGCCCAAATGACCACCAAGGGCTTTAGCCGCGCAGAGATCGACTACGCCCTGTCACAACACCCCCAACGTAAAACATTACGCAGTAAGCTTGCCGTAAAAGCGGATAAAATTGAGCTAAGCTCAGAAGTTGTAAAACTGTTTAATAAGGGTAAAGGGGAAACTCTTATTTTACAGGAGCTAAAGCGGCGGCTAATTGATGTCACTGAATTTGAACAAACCGTTTATCAGTTAGCACTTTCAGGAGATATCGACTTCTATGAAAGCTGTAAAGCAGAGCTAGCCAAAAAACGCTATGACTTATCCGACTATAAAGATAAGTCCAAAGCTTACGCTTATTTGTCTCGTAAAGGCTTTAGCAGTGATGAAATAAAGGAAGCGATGCGGATTGAAGACGAATAGTGCGTCACATCAGCTCAACGAAGGTAAGATTTCATCTATGCCAAGCCTTGGACTATAATTTTTCTGCAAAACGAATATCTGAGATTAAAATATGAAATGTTCTGTCTATATTGCAACCAGCACCGACGGCTTTATAGCAAGAAAGGATGGTAGTGTTGATTGGTTACATAGCGCTGGCAACTCACAAGCAGATATGGGAAGCCACGCCGATATGGGTTTTGCTGATTACATATCTTCAGTTGATTGCTTAATCATGGGCCGCAAGTGTATGGAGATGATTGCCAGCATGGAGCTGTCTCCTGAACAATGGCCCTATGGAGATACGCGCATCATTGTACTCAGCAATACTCTTAAGCAAGCGCCTAGCAACTTACAAGATAAAGTAGAAATGTACTCAGGGGATCTGACTACGTTAGTTACTATGCTTGAAAGTGAGGGATATCAGCATGCCTACATCGATGGTGGCACCACCATCCAATCATTCTTAAACCTCAAGCTAATCAATGAAATAACCATTACGCGCGCGCCTGTTATCTTAGGTGAAGGCATTGCGCTATTTGGCAAAACGGCTACTGATATCAAGCTAATTCAAGCGAGCGCGATTGCGTTTGCCAACGACTTTGTACAAGTAAATTATCAGGTTAGCTATTAGTTGGTAGTTCCGTTTTACATTCAGGCTGCTCTAGCTAGGAGGACCTGGCTAGCAGGGTCTAGCTAATGGAGCAATTCTATCGACAGTATCCAGAGGAACCCACAAATAAAGCTATTTTAGAGTTAACTGGCGCTTTTATTTGATATAAACCGCCAAAACATAAAATAAAACCTACGAGTTTTCAATGATTGTCCAGACTCTGTATTTGGGTTACTAAACCCCCGCTGCCAACGATTCAACAAGTTTTCATTAGTCTGTCCTTGGTTTATCTTCAGGAATTCATTCTCCTTTTCCCCGTGGATTGAATCATCCAACAACCTCAGATTAGGCTTATATGTCGCACGTTTATTCTTGTCACTATTGCGCCAATACAAATATTGCTCTGTACGTGCGAATTGTTTATTAATTACAGTACAAGCAAATAAAATAGCGACGGGAAATTGTTGCTTTTGAATGCGCTTTCTAGAAGAAATCCCCCCTATCACCGTTAAAGCCAATAGTACGAGCAACATTAAACCATATAGCCAGTAAGCGTTAACAAAGCTCAATGGCGTGTGAGTGACTTGCCATGATAGCGCCTCAGCAGTAAGTGCCGTTAACTCTTCATCTTTGGTGTTCCACCAGTAAAAAGACAGTTCAGGTAGATTCACTTCGCCGCTGTTCTGCACGATATAAGTTTGTTGATAGACTTTGCTCGCGCTGAAATCACCACGATTCTGGTTATCTTTGCTCTCTACTGGACCTCGATATCCATATAACATCTCCGATTTTGAAAGCGGAAAATCGGGAAACAACATGGCGCTGCTGTCGGTCGCATTGATGGTCAACGTACGAGTGATGGCATCACCTATATGCAATTCACTGCCATTTTCTGGTGTTATTTTTTGTTTAAATGTGACCTCTGGCGAGGCGATATAATGATTTGTATTAGCTAACATTTCATCAGGAAGTGCAACAGCAAACTGTTGAGGCTGGGTGTACAATGTGCCTTTAACGTTAGAACCTGGTTTATCCGCTACATTCACGGTTACCGCTATTTTAGGAACAGTTATTGCGCCTACTTTTTGCGGATAAAGCGTCAGTTGCCATTCTTGTACTGACCAAGTTTTTCCATCAACTCGATTTGTGTAGTTATTCGCTAATTTTTTACGTCTAAGTACTATTGTGTCTTCAACATCAAAAGCACTAATGTGGGTACCACCTGCAAACCATGTATCAGTAGCAATCTGTATATACAGATCAACTTGCTGCTGTGGAGCAACCGCTTTTAGCGGCGCTAATCGAGTGCTTATAGTTAACTTTCCCGCCTGCCGTAATTCATTAATGCTGCTGGGTGGTATTGTCGTAATAGTCCCATCATCACTTGCAAAAGCAAGGTTGGAAAAGCTAGTTAATACAAACAAAACAACTAAAAGTAATAACCAAACTAAAGTGATACTAATGACTTTAAATAAACGATTAAGTGACGACAGAATGGGAAATAATCTCTCCAAGCTCTCTTCATCTATTTGAGCGCGCTCATTGGTTAACATAAAGTGGTTCTCATCATTAGTTCAACGTTGATTGCTTACGTTGATTAAGCTGTATTCTAAATTTTGTTGCTAAAAATCTACTTGGCGAACCTTCAACCCGTTTCATCCACGCCTGAGCTAGGGCATCATCTGCAAGTAATTGCTCAGCGGTATAGGTTTGTTTAATTAACATTTGCCCAGAGACTTTTTCATCCGCGCCCTCGCCTGTCTGTGGTTCATCACCTAACTCTGTCGATGTTTCGTCTTCCGTATTAGCTTGGCTTTCACTTTGGCGGTTTATATCATCAATAATTTTCTGGATTTTGTTCAAATTCGTTTGCGCGGCTTCAAATGATGGATACTTCTCCACAACTTGTTGGTACATCTGTCTAGCGGCAATGTACTCTCGTTGCTGCGCTAATGAATTAGCTGCACCAAATAGAGCGTCGGCGCTGTCAACTCGCATAAAATAGATATAGGCAGACTTAAATTCTTCCGCTAAATAAAAAGCAGTGGCTTTACTATAAGGCTGAGTAAATGCCTGTGCTGCTTTACTGTATTCCCCTTTGTTAACATACCGCTGCGCTTGCTGATCTGGCGTTAACCAAGCATCAAACCAAAACTGTTTAATAGCTTGTTTAATTCCCTGCATTTTTTTCAGTTCAGTCGTTGGTTCCTTAATCACAGAGACAGTTGTAGCCATATATGATCCATCATCAGCTATGCTCTGGCCGGGTGCGGTAAGCATTAACATGCCAACAAAACACCACTGAACGGTCCAGCCTTTACGAAACCACATTAGAAAGATTGCAACCAAGATAAACACAAGTGGATAGCTCATATCCTGCCAAGGCTCGGCGCTATCGCTATTGATAATAATGTTGCGTTCAATCAATTTATTAATTGCTATAACATCACTATTATCGACAGATATTTGTTGATAACTTCCACCTAAGCGACTAGCCAAAGCGCTCAGTTCGCCACCCTGAAACTCAATATCCGCTTCACGCTGATTATCTCCACTACCTAATACTACTAACTGTAATCGCTGATCACTTGACAGGTTTGCCTCTCCTTGTGAACCCAACTCGGGTCTCTTTTTCAGCATGTTAAAATAATCAGTAAAGGCTTTCTCGGTATCAGTCCCGACACCGTCGGTTATCCAGAGCACTGTGGCAGATTGTGTTGCAAAATATTCTCGCTCGAATAGCTTATCTATTTCAGCCAATCCGTATTCAGCAAACTTACCTTTTCGCGGCATTATTTTGGGTGAGATAGCCTCTAGCAATGGTAAAAATACAGCTTTGTCTTTGGTTAAAGGCATGGCTATATGTGCACTACCTGAATAGACAATTAGTGCGGTTTTGCCACCGTCTCTTATGGCGAGTAGATCTGAGATTTTCTGGGTCGCACGATCGAGTCTAGAAGGCTGTACATCGGTTTGTAACATCGACTCAGACACGTCTAGCAAAATTACTAAAGGTGCGTGATCTTCTCCAAAAGGGGATGCCTGCCGTTGCCAAGTCGGGCCAGCAGCAATCACTATCGCAATACAAAAACCCAATGACCAGAATTTGATAGGCAAGCGTTTTCGCCAGCCAGCATCGCCAATTGCAAGGGCTTTAGCTAGATGTTTAGGAAGCAGCATTTTTTGCGGTTTAACAGTCGCAGCATTACGTAAGTGCACCACAACCTGCCAAGTAAAAGGTATAACCAACAGTAACCAGTAAGGTCTTATAAAATGAAACTGCGATAACATTGTGCCGATGTCCATTACGCCTGCTCCCTGCTATCGAAGTGCTGTTCACTCAGTCTTTTAACGTTGAACAGGCGTACAACAAATACCAGTAAATAAGTCAGCAGATAGATAATGAGTGCTGCCGCTATGGGAACATAATGCACACTTTGTTTTGGCTGATAGACAAAACTCGCAAACTTCGCAGGTTCCAATTCACTTATCGTTTGATAAACATTATTAAGTTCTTGGGTAGAAATAGCTTGAAATGCTTTACCACCGGTGAGTGTTGCGACACCTTCAATCACCTCCATATCCATAGCTTGCTCACCAACTGTTTGAGGGTCACCAATGGCAATGACGTGGACTCTAATGCCATTTTTTGCTGCTATTTTAGCAGCCTCAAGTGGCGGCACTGAACTGTCAGTATCGTTACCATCAGTAAGCAATAACACGACTTTATTCTTTTGTGATGATTTAATTTCATCACTCGCCATCACCTTTATCGCTAATCCTAGTGCATCACCAAGGTGAGTACTTTGACCAGCCATTGCCACACGGCTTTCATCAAGCAGCCTGGCCCATGAATTGAGATCAGCAGTAAAAGGCGCCTGTAAATAAGCCGCATCCCCAAATAGAATAAGCCCAAGTCTATCACCCTGTCGCTGCACAACGAACTCGCGCAATACGTGTTTCACGGCATCTAACCTTGAAATATATTCACTCGAAATTGTAGACTTAGAGGTCACGCCTGTAGCGTCAGTTTTCGGTTGATTAGCCTGCAAGGTGAAATCTTTAGTTTCCATCGAGCCAGATAGATCAACCACGACCATGAGATCCCTGCCTATTTGTTGCCGAGTCTGCGGCTCGCCAAGAATAACCGGCTGGGTCATGGCTGTAACGAGTAGCAACCATACAATAAGCAGCGCACATCTCTGCCAACGTGACGGCTTTAAATACTGCAATGCAGAGTTAGGAGTCGGTTTCAATAGACCCGCTACAATATTAAAAAATGGAACCTTGATGGCTGCCTGTCTGACTGTGAAAGCGGGTAAAAAGTAGTTTATCAACCAAGGTAACGGAAGCACTAAAGCCCAAAAAGGGTAGTTAAATTCAAGCATTGGCACTCTCCTTGATGGCAACTAAACCACAAGGCAGATTTGTCCTATGATGCATAAACCAAATACAAGCCTGCAGTGTAAGATTTTTTTGCACAGCAATAGCATCTTTAACTTCTATCTTTGAAAGTAAACTTTGCTGCCAAGCGTCCCCTAATGGAGTATTAAAGCTAGTGTTGTGTTCAGCTGCTATATCTAACAACACCAGCAAATCATGTCCATTAAGCGCCGCTAAGCTAATGCTCGCTGCACGAGATGTTGCTTGCGTCGCTGCAACGCCCTTGATACTACTAGCTAGCCTCAAACTTGACGGCTCGATCATCGTTGAAGCACCATAGGCTAATGACATTGCCTGTTTTATCTCTGTAAGCACAATAAACGAAAACTCAGCTAGCGGTTTTTCTTTGGCAGCTATCACTCTTTTAACTGCTTGCTTACGGTAACGGTTTTTGCGCCAATGCCTAAGCTTCATATAGCTAAATAGTACAAAGAGTAAAATCACTATGGATAGCAACAGCCACCAGCCCCAAGTTTGTGGCATGAATACGATAGCTTCAGGCATTTCAATACCGACAAACTCATTCAGTTGCAGCATCGGATTGCCAAAACTAAACTCATTTTGTTGTGCTGCTTTTTGAATATGACTAGTGCTCAACATGAACTTAGTAACCCCTGCCTAATGCCGAGCAAAACTGGTTTAACTCAGAGCCATCAGTATCAATTTCTATCACAGGTAAAACTTGTGCTCTGCTTGCACAATTAAGTTCATTGAGTTTGCGCTTAAATAGGTCACTGTAGAGTTTATAAAAATTAGGCGCTTGATGATTTATCTGTTTTGGGTCCATCGATAACTGAGCACTGCCGTCAGTAGCCACTAGATTATTGATATTGTTTAGATCTCGCTCAAATTGATCATGAACATAAATTAAAACTACATCATTTTTCCGTTGTAACTGTTTTAATAGAGTAAGCGACTCATCATTAAACCCTTGCCAGTCACTCACTATAATGACAGTAGAATTACCTTCGATGATTTTATCGAGCTGTAATAGGGTTCTATTTAAGGAAAGATGGCTCTCGCTGACAACGTTATCAGCGTTAAGCTTATGATTAGCCGACACTATTGATTGAAAAAAAGACACCACATTCCCGTCACTGCGGCGCGGTTTGGTATAATGACTCTGTTCGTCATCGAACACCAAGCCGCCAACTTGGTCACCACTTCGTAGAATACTCCAGGCAGACAACGCCGATAGCTGAGCAGCAACAACTGATTTCATCGCATGCTGGGATCCAAAAAACATCGAAGCACGTTGATCAACAACGATCAACGCTTGGCGATCTTTCTCTTCGCTATAGGCACGAATATGAGGTTTACCCGTTCGCATTGTCGTGCGCCAGTCCATATTCTTTACGTCATCACCATTTTGGTAATGTCTAAGCTCTTCAAAGTTGAGCCCGCGTCCCCGTATTTTGGAGTTGTGACGACCCGCTTGGGCACTTGTGCGAAATGGCCCATGTTGAAAAGAAAGTTTTGCGGCTGTAGGTTTTAACGCAACCAGAGTTTTTAATTGGCAATAGATGCGAGGGTCTAACGATTGCAGATCTGAATCGCCATTGGGAATAGGCTTATGCATTCGTTTAATTTGAAAGTCCACGTGTTACTGTCCATACGGAACGTATTTGAGTAGATCATCGACGACCTGTTCAGCTTTAACTCCGGCCGCTGCGGCGTCGTAGCTCAACATAAGACGGTGTCCCAACACACTGTGCAGTACAGCTCGTACATCATCAGGGCAAACAAAGTCACGCCCATCTAACCATGCATGAGCCCTAGAGCAGCGATCTAGCGCAATACTCGCCCTTGGACTCGCACCGACCTCAATCCAATCAGGGAATTGAGCGTTATCATATATATCAACATTGCGAGTCGCCATGATGAGATCGACGATGTAGTTTTCCATGACGGGCGAGACATAGATATCGGCAAGTGCTTGTTGTCCTGCCAAAATATCGGCAGCTGACACCATCAACATATCATTGTCAGCTTGATTTTCTTTCGAGTTACCACTTTCTTCTTGTCTAACTAACTTAACTATTGCTAGTTCAGCAGCTTTATCGGGATAAGCAACATTGACCTTTAAGGTAAATCGATCCATTTGTGCTTCAGGTAACGGATAAGTCCCCTCTTGGTCAACGGGGTTCTGTGTTGCTAGCACCATAAATAGATCTGGTAACTTGCGAGTATGACCAGCAGCAGTTACCGTTCCTTCAGCCATCGCTTCAAGGAGAGCCGCTTGTACCTTGGCGGGTGCCCTGTTTATCTCATCGGCTAGCACCAAGTTGTTAAAAATCGTACCAGGTTGAAAGTCCAGTTGCGGTTTACCAGCGACCTCTCGATAGACTTCAGATCCAGTGACATCAGACGGTAAAAGATCTGGGGTGAACTGTACTCGGCCGAAATTAGCTTGCATTGATTCTGCAAGGGCTTTTATCGAACGCGTTTTTGCGGTTCCAGGTAATCCTTCTAGCAGCACATGACCTCGGGTCAGCAGTGCTATGACTAAAGATTTAACGACGTGCTCCTGACCCACAATGCTTTTACACACCGACGTGTATAAAGCGCTTACCGCTTTTTGAGATGAGTTCACCCGGATTTCCATAACAAATAAGGACTATGCTGTGATTTTAATGAAATGTATTAATCCCCAACACTGGGAAAAATACTTGAAACGAGTGTTTTAAGAGCTTTGTCAGGGCTTTCAACTCCAGGCGCATTGTGGAGCAAATGGTTATTCCCTTTTAAGACAATGCAACGTCGCAGCGAAAGTCCTAAGACGCTCACTACGTGCCGCTGATGTTTAAAGCATGGGGAAATGACTTAATACCGCACATGTGGCATTTGATATACGCGTGCATGGTCTATTTTGCTCCGTACAAAATAACACATTCCCAGCCTCCTTGACGGTCAGATGCAGAGGGTACGGGGCCGAAGATGGTCGAAGGTAGAATAGTGCAGGAAAAAATGCCCGGGAATCTAGCGTCAAAAATAACGATTGGCGATAAGCGATAAGCCACTGACTTGCCTAACGTGATGTTAACTCCCGCTGAATGAGCAAACCTTTTCGGAGTTGCTATTACTTCAAATAAACACCAGAGAATCAGCAATAAACCTATGAAAATAGCTAAACCTATTATCAAAAGCTCCCTATGAATTGATTGAACGCAAATTAGCCCATAATTGACGTGATACAAGACTAAACTCTTATGGAAAAATCAAACTGCTCATGTACACTCATAACATACTGACTTAGTGGATAAGTTCATGAGCCAACGTACTCTTCATACACTTTTCAAGCCTAAATCCGTTGCGATAATAGGTGCTTCCAACCAGCCTAAACGAGCCGGCAATGTACTGATAAAAAACCTATTGTCTGGAGGTTTTTCAGGGCCTATTATGCCGGTAACACCAAAGTATGAAGCGGTGATGGGAGTACTGGCCTATCCCAATATTGAAGCATTACCACTTAAGCCCGATCTTGCCATTATCTGTACCGCGGCCAACAGAGTGCCGGCGATTATCGAAACACTTGCACAGTTTGGCTGTAAGGTTGCCATTGTCATGGCGTCAGGCATGGCCGATGAATTAACAGAGAATGGCGTCAGCTTGTTGCAACAAATGCAGCAATATGCGGATCGTTATGGCATGCGGATCTTAGGGCCCAATAGTCTGGGGATGATATTGCCAAATATTGGCTTAAATGCCAGTTTGGCGCACACGAGTGCCCTGCCAGGTAAAATCGCTTTCGTGTCACAGTCTGCAGCTATTTGCACTACAGTGCTTGATTGGGCTAATAATAAAGGTATTGGCTTCTCCTCTTTTATTTCGCTCGGTGATGCTAACGATATCGATTTTGATGAGCTATTGGATTATTTAGGACGAGACTCTAAAACCGATGCCATTATGCTCTATATTGACTCGGTCAATGAGAAGCGCTTGTTTCTATCGGCAGCGAGAGCAGCATCAAGAAATAAACCCATTTTAGTGATTAAATCCGGGCGCAGCGCTGAAGGCACGAGCGCAGCTAAACTGCATACTGGCGGAGTGGCCGGCAATGATGCTGTTTATGAAGCAGCCTTTAGACGTGCAGGTATGTTACGAGTTAATGATTTAATTGAGTTATTTGCCGCAGTAGAAACCTTAGCTCATTCAACACCTTTACAAGGTGAACGCCTAGGGATCATCAGCAATGGCGGAGGCCCTGCAGTATTAGCACTGGATGAGCTAATTCTGAGCGGCGGTAAACTACCGCAGTTATCGGCAGAGATTTATCAAAAACTCAATACTATATTGCCAAAAAGTTGGTCAGGACAAAACCCGGTCGATATAGGTGGCGATTCAGATGCAAGCCGCTATGCAAAATCGCTCGAGATAATGATGGATAGCGATAACCTAGATGCGATTTTGATATTGCACTCGCCATCGGCATTAGGAGAAAGTGTGCAAGTCGCCCAAGCGATTGCAGATACCATTGCTAAGCACCCTAATAGAAACAGAGTCAATATATTAACTAATTGGAGCGGCGAAGATTCAGCCTATGAGGCTCGTAGACTCTTTTCTAAATCAGGCATTCCAACCTACCGAACGCCCGAAGGCGCTGTAGGTGCATTTATGCACATGGTTGAATATCGACGTAACCAAAAGCTACTGCAGGAGGTACCCTTATCTATCCCAGATAATATTCCTGCTAATACAGCCGTGGCGCGAGAAAAATTACAACTAGCCTTAAGCAAGGGTAAGACGATATTAGAGACCCATGAGTCGAGCAGTATCTTAGGTGCTTATGGCCTTAAGACTATCGATACTTGGTTCGCCAATAATGCTGAAGAAGCGGTTCATTTAGCGAAAAAAGCTGGCTACCCCATTGCGCTAAAAGTGCAGTCTCCTGATATACACCACAAATCAGATGTGCACGGTGTCATGCTCAACCTTACCTCTGATAGTGAAGTTGAGCATGCGGCCAAAGCCATCATTGATCGTGTTATATCCCTCAATCCAGATGCAAAAATAGAGGGGTTGATTGTGCAAAAAATGGCATTAACCGCTGGTGCCCAAGAGATAAGGGTTGCAGTAGCCAACGACCCAGTTTTTGGTCCCGCGATCCTTCTAGGAGAAGGTGGATCCGAATGGGATCCGACCCAAGATGCCTCAGTTGCCTTACCACCGCTAAATATGACGTTAGCGCGCTATATGGTGATCCAGGCACTCAAGACCAAAAAATTGAAAGACAGACACCTTCCCCTTGGTCTGAATATGAATGCACTGTGTGTTTTGCTCACACAAATATCGCATTTGATTATCGACTGCCCTGAAATTGCATCGCTGGATCTCAACCCCGTTTTATGTGCAGGAGAGTCAATCACCTTGCTTGACGTCAATATTCAGCTGCATCAAGAACCGGTTGATAATGCCGCTAGGCTTGCTATATCGCCCTACCCTAAAGAACTAGAGCAATTAGCCACCCTCAAAAACGGTAATGAAGTGATGCTCAGACCAATTTTGCCCGAGGATGAGCCAAAACATTTAGCCTTTGATAATTCACTCTCAGATGAGGATAGATACAAGCGCTACTTTGGCGTGCGCTCTAAAATGACTCACGAGGAGATGGCGGTACTAACACAAATAGATTACGCCAGAGAGATGGCATTTATTGCAACCGCCAAAGGAGACGACGGCGAAGACATTACCCTTGGTGCGATCAGAGCCTCCATTGACCCCGATAACACAGAAGCAGAGTTTGCCATGGCGGTTCGCAGTAATTTCCAAGGCCAAGGATTAGGCAAATTATTGCTTGAAAAACTCATAAACTATTATAAGGCCAATGACACACTGGTTTTAACTGGTTTTACTATGTTTGAAAACCGCAATATGGCCAGTTTAGCTAAACACTTAGGCTTTACTGTGACTTTTGATATGGAAGAACGCTTGATCAAAATGCATATGGATCTTAAGCCATAACCCTAGCTTAGGGCGTAAAGCTTCGACGCTAGCTAAAGCTCTATAAAACTCATTATGTTAGTGGGCAATTTGATGCCCACTTTGTTAATTTGTAATGGTTAAACCCAGTTCAATTAGATTCAGACTCTACCATCACACAATTACGCCCGGCAGATTTAGCACGGTATAGCGCCTCATCGGCACGGATAAAGTAGCTATCTTTATTGTCTTCATATTTAAGCGAAGCACATCCCACTGAAACCGTAATGTTCCCTAATGGAAGTTTCTTCTCTTTACCTATGGTTAAATTTCGCTTTGCTATTTTTTGACGTAGGTTATTGGCGACAATTTTAGCTTCGTCGATACCTGTATTTGGTAACAAGATGACAAACTCTTCACCGCCGTACCGAGCGACAAAATCATCGCCTTTAACACTTTGCTTCAAAGCTTGAGCTACGTATGTAAGTACCTTGTCGCCGATTAAATGCCCATGTACATCATTGAATTTTTTGAAATGATCAATATCCACAACCAACAAGCTACTCTCAAACTCTTTCTGGTTAAAGGTATCGATATGGCTTATCACCTCTTCATCAAATGCTCGACGGTTGTTAAGTGACGTTAATTGATCGGTCATAACGACTGAGCGCAGATCAGACATCTCAGCTTTAAGTGCTGAAACCTCTTGATTAATAGTATTAAGGCTTTTATCCATCGCTATATTAGCATCAATGATACCATCTAATTCAGTGGTAATATCATCGACTAGTTGCTGTAAAACTTCAGAGCTTGGGTTGCTTTTTAATGCTTTGTCGAACGCTTTAAGTGTCGATGAAAACTTTACATTACCTTGACTCATTCCTGCAATTTTAGCGAGCAACTGATTGATCAATAATTGCGTTTCTATCTGCACATTCTCCATAACTTCCGGAGAATGTTGCTGTATATAAGTGGTAAACAGACCTTCACACACTGTCGCGGTAAAGCTAACTTCGTTTGCCAGTAACCCGTCTATCGCCCGTTTTAAATCTAAATTAATCCCTAAGTAGTATTCATACCAAACGGAATAGTTGTTGGGTGTAACAGGGATGTTCAGTTCTGACATCTTGGGAACCGCATGCCTTAGAATCCGCGCTGATAGCTCGGTCTCAGACAAATGTTGAGCCATATCCATAAATTATCTTCCCCAGGACTAAATATCATACTTATCAATACAATAAACAAAAAAGAGGATGTTGCCATCCTCTTTTATCATTTATTTACGACTTTTGACTGATTACTACTGTCTACAGCTGGAGAAAATGTCTTTGTCTCGCTGATAAACCTCTGTTTTGACATTCATCAAGCCCAATAAGCTATCAAACAGATTATCGTGAGAGTAACCTCCTTGTTCTGCTTCCTTGGCCAAACAGCTCAAATCCAGTTTGTTTTGTTGTGCAAAACCTTCAGAGAACCAACCTAGAAACGGCACTTTGGTTTGCTGCTCTGGTGCAAATGCATAGGGAGCACCATGCAAGTACATACCACTTTCGCCTAACGATTCACCATGATCACTGATGTAGAGCATTGCAGTATCAAATTCGCTATTTTTAGTCTGAAGCTTTTTAACTACCTGAGACACAATGTAATCGGTATATAAAATCGTATTGTCATAGGTATTCACCAACTCTTCATCAGTGCAGTTCTGAATATCACTGCGCTGGCAATCTGGTGTAAAAAAGCGATGTTCATCTGGATATCGTAGGTAATAAGTTGGACCATGTGAACCAATAATATGCAGCACAATAAGGCTATCTTTACTGCTTAAATGACTAAGCCTATCATCAAGTGTATTGAGTAGAACCTGATCATAACAATATTGTCCATTACACAAATCAAGGTCACTATCGTGTTCAATGAGTATATTATCAATATTACGACATACACCTTTACAGCCACTGTCATTATCAAGCCAGTCTAGTGCTATACCGGCATGATTTAGCACATCTATAGCACTGTCCTGTGCCTTTGCTTGCCTAGACTCGTAATGCTTTCTATCCATTCTGGAGAACATGCAAGGCAGTGACACTGCGGTAGCCGTCCCGCAAGAGTGAGTATTTTTAAACGTTAACAGCCCTTGCCCTTTAGTATGTGAATTAGTCGGTTTGTCATAACCGTAGTACTCATAATTCATTTCACGCGCGGTTTCCCCAACAACCAGTACCACTAAGTTGGGCTTGTCATTTTGTTTATCAGTGGTGTTTTTTGCATCTAAGCCGAGCTGCTTGTACTCGATAGGCTCTTGCAGGTAGTTAATATTGATGTATTTTGCCGTAGAACCAATAAAATACGTAGGAATGATATGACGTTTTATGATGTCATTATTACGACCAAAAGAAACATAATTTTGATAGTAGAAGATCGCGATAATGCCAATACCTATCAGCATTACTGCCATAAGAGCAATCTTATACAACAGCTCTTTAGCTAATGGTTTAAATACAATATTAACCTTATAAATCAGCAATGCAGGAGCAATACCAGTAACGACAAAATTAAGTATGGAGGCCCAATTAAGATAGGTCACGGCTTCTGCAGAGTTTGTTTCAAAGGTGTTTTCAATCATGCCGTAATCGAATACGACTCCGTATTGCAATGCAGCAAAAAACACACTTGATGACATTAGTGTTAGGACAATAAAAAACGGCTTTGCGAGGTATTTGAATGAAAAAATACTGAATATAAAACTGAGTGCAAAAATGAGAAAAAGTGGGATAGTAGCGATAAATATAAGGTTTACATCTGCTTGCTTCTCGACACCTTGTTTCACTATTTGAAAAAACGGGATATTAAAAATACAGACATAATAAAGCGCAAGTATGACTGTAAACTGATTACTGCTTAGGCTTTTTAAACGAGATAACACAGTGAGGCACTCTCTTATTATTAGACTACGATAACAACTACTTTATGAAGGTATTCAGTGTGCGCTAATTGAGAATGTCATACTCTCCTTTTAGCACTACTGTCACTCACCAATTGGAAAGCAACAACAAAGCAAATATATTAACATTTACGCAATATATATTATATGGTTTTACACATTTCTTTGCTTAATCACACCAATTGGCTGACGATCGAATAGAAACAGCAGAAAACTCGAAATAGACTCAGTAGTAGGCACTAAATCAACCAATAAGTTCATCGCATTTTTGAAGATAGTGTTTGTTGAGGGGATGTTTATTGAAGAGAGTGTTTTCCTAGAAAGCGTGTTTCTAGGGTCTGTTGATCTTTCGAGTTTAGTTTTTATTCGATTGTTTACTGTAAGGAATAATGCTTCTAGTGCAAGGCTTGAGCGATGGTGTTTAGCCAGGCTCATAACGGATTCTAGTCATAAAAGAATAGAAGCAATGAAAGGATCCAAAGGACAGCATTTCTTGGTCACTATTTCTGCGTTAAAGCCCTTTGTGGAGAATCACTACACTACATAGCCACTGCCTTGCCAAAATGGCCAATAAATTGGCGTAAAAACAACCATGAAAGATCAACAGGCTCTAATGACGCTGTTTAAATCGGCAACATTATGGCAAGGCTTGAACTGAGTATATCCTTAATGGAATGGCTATCATTAAGTTGAAGTATGCTTTGAGTAGCTCTTCTTCTTAACCGAGACGGTTAGAACTCCCTATTTATACGCTTAAAGAAATCTAACATCTGACTGCGCTCTTTGTCGCTAAAGTTGACCGTCAGATCTGTGGTGAGCTGCATATGAAGTTTATCATGCTCTTCAAACATCACTTGGCCCGCATCAGTCAATTCTACTAATATCGAACGACGATCAGTTTCATGAGCACGACGCAACACTAAGCCAGCTTTAACCATTTTATCTACTTGAACGGTTAATGTGCCTGTAGTCACGCCAATTTTCTCAGCAAGTTCTTTCATTCTCATTGGGCCATTCAAACCTAAGATCTCAACGGTATGCACTTGGGGTAAACTAAAACCGTTGTCTTTAACGACAGCCATTTCCCAAGACGACAACTTTTCATAAAACTCTATGATGGCGTGATTTAAGTGATCATCTTGGTTTTTCATCTAATTTTATTTCCTGAGCGATTGAAACGTTATTGTGCCTGACTGACCTGATGTACTTCAACGGTTACATGACTTAAAGCCTTAATATCGGCTAATCTCTGTTTAATATCACCACAGTTAGCATCACTTTCACTCACAACGATTAAGCTTGCAGCATAATGATCAGCACTGACTTTCCAAACGTGCAAGTCAACCAAGCTATCACCATTACTCTCAACCAAGAGCTTTATTTCAGCGAGTGATTTTTGCTTCATGCTGGCATCGAGCAAGATGGGGGCGGTTTGGTGCATAAGCCCCCAAGCCCAACGAGAAATAATCACTGCTCCTACAATCCCCATGACAGGATCTAACCAATTAAGCCCCATATACTTTCCTAAAAGTAATGCACCAATTGCCAGTAGTGACGTCAATGCATCAGCGAGCACATGGAAATATGCTGCTTTAAGGTTATGATCTTCATGTCCATGTGAGTGATTATGGCCATGATTATGTTCGTGGCTATGTTCATGACTGTGTCCATGGTCGTGGCTATGATGGTCTTTTAATAGAAAGACACTGACAACATTAACAATCAAACCTATCACAGCAACCATTATGGCTTGATCGAAATGTATATCTTGCGGATTAACTAATCTGACAACAGATTCGACTAACATGACTATTGCTACAAGACCTAGCGCTACCGCGCTAGTAAACCCGCCGAGCACACTCACTTTCCCCGTACCATAGGAGAATATTGGCGAGTTTGCATGCTTGCGCGCATAGCGATATGCAAATAAGGTGATTAGGAAGGCTGCGGCATGAGTCCCCATGTGCCAACCGTCTGCTAGCAGCGCCATAGAACCGTATATCGTTCCAGCAATAATCTCAGCAAACATAGTGACAACAGTTAATAGCAATACAATGGCAGTATTGCGCTCTCCGCTACTATTGTGCGCAGCAAATTCATGCTTATGCGCCCACTGTTGGCGTAATTGTTCAGCGTTTCCCATAATCCCCAACCCTTTATGCAACGTTTGTTGCCTTATTATTGAATATTCTATAGTTAAATTTTGCTCTATCGATGGCGACTATATTGGTATGCAACTTTTATCTGCTTCACGCTTATGCTGACATTATTATTGTGCTGTTATGCATAATGAACCTTTGACAAGTATGCTGCAGATTTAGCTTGAACACCAACTATCTCCAGAAATAGATATTTTGATTATCAAACTATTATTTCAGCAATATGAGTGTAACGACAACAAAAATTTTAAAAAGATGTGACCTAACGTAAAAATAAATGTCTATTTTTGTAACCTATGCTGAACAAAGCCAGTTTTTCTGTGGCAATTAACATTAAACAGGCAATGGAACAAACACATAGTGTTTTGTTTTAGTTGGTTTTTATAAGAAATGGAAATAAACTATAAATAATTAAGTAATATTTAACCCCTTTTGGTTTTAATGCCGTTAGTAGAAGTATCGCAAGTTAGCATATTCATTTATATTTTGGAGCCAATATGATTTTCAACTCATTTTCTAACAATAAAGTACGTATTTTTACCTTGGCATCAGGCCTTCTTCTCACTGCAGCGACTTTTTCTGTTAGCGCCACCTCACCAGTAAAACCTGACGAGATGGTACAACCTATGATTAAAGCTCAAGCCTATTCAGCGACGAACTATGTCTCACAAGAAGCCTCTAAAATGTTTCCAGCTCCAAAAGAAGGGCAGGTGCAACACATATTGACCCTAGACACATTAGATAATGAAGCAGATTACATGCTTGAGATCCAGATAGGTCAAACTAAAATGGTTGATTGCAATAAACATGGTCTTACTGGTGAGTTAAAGCAATTTTCTGTGAAGGGCTGGGGCTACAACTATTACCAGGTAGATACGATTAATGAAGGCCCAAGCACAATGATGGCTTGCTTTGACAAAGCATTAACTGAACAGTTTTTACCTATTCAAGGCAGTTTAAAAATACCTTATGACAGCCGCTTACCTAAAGTTATTTATTTGCCAGAAAACAGCCAAGTACGCTACAGAGTTTGGAAAGTGGATGCCCCATTCGCTTATTCAGGCTCTAAAGCTAAATAATATTTATTGGGCATAAAAAAAGCTACCTCAAGGTAGCTTTTTTAGTTGCTCGCAACCATATCTATAATAAGGCTTGCGATAGATAGCTTTTAAAGTGCGCCGATGGCTTCTTTACATAGCGCAGTGATTCTATCCCAATCACCCTGCTCCATTGCATCTGTTGGCGCAATCCAACTACCGCCAATACAATCTACATTTTTAAGGGCTAAGTAGTCTTTGTAACTACTCGGAGTGATCCCACCTGTTGGGCAAAAACGTATGTCAGCTAGTGGTCCAGAGAAAGCCTTAAGTGCATTCACGCCACCTGAAGCTTCGGCAGGAAAAAACTTAAAGTTGGTATAACCAAGTGCCATCCCTTCCATCACTTCAGAGATACTTGCTACACCAGGTATTAACGGCGTCGTGCCAGCCATAGCAGCTTTTAGCAGATCAGTCGTTGCACCAGGGGTAATAACAAACTGCGCACCAGCATTCACTGCCTGTGCAAGCTGTGCTTCATTCAAAATAGTACCCGCGCCTACTAATGCTTCCGGCACTTCTTTAGCTATTTTGCTGATAGCTTCAAGCGCGCAATCAGTACGTAAAGTCACTTCTAATACGCTAATACCACCAGCAACAAGTGCTTTAGCCAATGGCACAGCATGTTCAATCTTATTGATCACCATGACAGGAACAATAGGGCTGCGATTAAAAATATCTTGTGGTTGAATTAACCAGTTATTCTCAAGCATTGCGTTACTCTTCCTTTGTCTTTAATAAATTTCATCTATGGCGCTAGTACTGCGAGCACCGGTTTCAGGACTACTTAAGCTAGCTCTTAGTGCTCCGAAGAGTTCTCGTCCCATGCCATAGCTTGTCTTTTGTAGATCGACCTTTTCAGGCGTTCTTGCCTGCAGTTCAGCTTCATCAACGAGAAGACTTAACTCACCCGTAGCAGCATTGACTCTGACCAAATCACCATTGTGGATCTTGGCAATCATGCCACCATCCAACGCTTCTGGTGTTAAGTGAATAGCAGCAGGTACTTTGCCCGATGCACCAGACATGCGGCCATCGGTAAGCAGTGCTACTTTGAAACCTCTATCTTGCAGCGTACCTAAGATAGGGGTTAGTTTATGCAGTTCAGGCATACCAATAGCTTTTGGCCCTTGGCCTTTTACAACCACTACGCAGTCTTTATCTAACTCGCCCGCTTTAAAAATCGCTTCAAGTTTGTTTTGATCATCGATAACAACAGCTGGAGCTTCAACGATGCGGTGCTGCTCTTGGACTGCAGAGACTTTTATCACTGCTCGACCCAAGTTACCTTTAAGTAGCTTTAAACCACCGTTAGCTTGGAAAGGGCTGTCTAAGCTGGTTAACACTTCCGAATCTAAACTTGTTTGCTGACCATCAACCCACGTCAATTCACCATCGCGGATCTGTGGCTCTTGGGTGTAACGCTTCAACCCAAAGCCTGCCACAGTCTCAACATCTTCATGTAATAGTCCGCCATCGAGCAGTTCTTTAATCAAGAACGCCATGCCACCAGCAGCGTGGAAATGGTTAATGTCAGCATGCCCGTTTGGATAAACACGAGCTAGCAGTGGCACCGCATCAGATAATTCTGAGAAATCATCCCAGTTAATGATGACACCAGCAGCGCGAGCGGCAGCTACAATGTGCATGGTCAAGTTAGTAGAACCACCTGTTGCCAAAAGTGCAACAATACCATTGACGATTGATTTTTCAGAGACGATATGTCCAATAGGCGTGTACTGCGTTCCCATTTCGGTCAAGCGGCATACCTGCTTAGCGGCCGTTTTGCTTAACACTTCACGTAATGGATCATCCGGATTGACGAAAGATGAACCTGGCAGTTGCAGCCCCATCACTTCAAGCATTAACTGATTGCTATTTGCTGTACCGTAGAAAGTACAAGTTCCTGCACTGTGGTAAGATTTTGACTCGGCATCGAGTAACGCTTCTCTGTCGACTTCACCTTGAGCATACTTTTGACGAATTCGCGCTTTCTCTTTATTAGGGATACCAGACTTCATCGGTCCAGCAGGAACAAACAACATTGGCAGATGACCAAAGCTGAGTGCGCCTATAAGTAGGCCTGGAACGATTTTGTCGCATATACCGAGTAGCAATGCACCGTCGAACATATTATGAGACAAGCCAACCGCGGTGCCCATAGCAATGACTTCACGGCTTAACAAACTTAGCTCCATACCAGGCTGGCCTTGAGTGACGCCGTCACACATCGCTGGGACGCCACCAGCAACTTGCGCAACACTACCAACTTCATTACACGCTTGTTTAAGCAGATCTGGGTACTCGCCATAAGGTTGATGCGCAGATAACATGTCGTTAAAAGAGGTAACGATACCGATGTTAGCTTTGGTTAACTGCTTAATCGATGATTTGTCAGCAGGATTACACGCAGCAAAACCATGGGCTAAGTTACCGCAGCTCAATGCGCTACGATGCACGCCTCTATTTTTCGCATCATCTAAAGCCGCGAGGTACTTAGCGCGGGAATCTTTGCTTCGTTCAATAATTCTGTCTGTCACAGACTGTACAACGGTGTGCATAATTACTCCTTAGGCGCTCCAGTAAACATCGACGGGTGTTTTGTGCTGATCGAGTACGGCTCTGATCGGCATTTCACTGCTATCGTTATCTGCCAGTGCTTGTCGGTAAACTTCTAGTTTCTGTTCACCGACGATATGTAAATAGATTTGACGGCTTGCAAGAATGCCAGCCTTTGAAAGCGATATACGTGGGTGTGGTGCTTCACCAGGGGTGACCGCCACACACAAGTCATCGGTTGTTAATGCATGTTCAAGTTCTTTTGCATCAGCGCATGGGAACCAAGAACATGTATGCCCATCATTGCCCATACCCAGTACAACAACATCAAATGGTTTAGGAAAATGTGCTAACTGCTCAGAGGTCATAATTTGACCTTCATAAGGCGTAGAGTACATATTTTTTAAGCCACTAAACTTGGCACTAGCGGCTCGACTTTGCAGCAAGTTGTTTCTAACTAACCGCTCGTTAGAGTCACTGTGATCGTTATCGACCCAACGCTCATCCGCTAATGTAATGTAAACATCGTTCCAATCTATGGCTTTTTTACTGAGTAATTCAAAAAGCTTTAATGGCGTCGAGCCACCAGAAACAATCAAACTTGCTTTCCCTCTAGCATCAACGGCTTCTTGCAATTGATTGGCGATCCGTTCAGCAAGTTGCGCTTCAAGGGCAGCTTTATTGTCAAAGGATTTAAAAACGCTTTCTTTAATCATCTCAATCCCCTACTCGTCCCAAGAACGACCGTCTTTAGTGATAAGTGCGACTGAAGCAACTGGGCCCCATGTACCTGCTGGGTAAGACTTAGGTTTCTCGTCTGTTTCTTCCCAAGCCTGGATAATGCCATCAACCCAACTCCATGCTTGTTCAACTTCATCACGACGCACAAATAATGCTTGATTACCTAACATAGCTTCTAACAATAAACGCTCATATGCATCTGCAATACGGTCATTCTTAAACGTATCAGAGAAACTTAAATCGAGTTTAGTCGTTTGCAAACGCTGCTTTTCACCGAGGCCTGGAACCTTGTTCAACATCTGTATTTCAACCCCTTCATGGGGCTGCAAACGAATAGTCAACTTGTTAGGTGGTAAATTACGGTAATTAGAGCTGTAAAGATTGTGTGGGGGGTTCTTAAAATAAACCACAATTTCAGAACTCTTAAATGGCATACGCTTGCCACTTCTTAAATAGAAGGGAACGCCTGCCCAGCGCCAGTTGTCGATATCAACGCGAAGCGCAACGAAAGTTTCTGCGTTTGACTGAACATTAGCGCCCTCTTCTTCTAAGTAGCCTGGTACTGGTGCACCTTTTAGGAACCCACTTGAATATTGGCCACGTACTGTATTTTCGTAAATATTATCAGAGTTGATTGGACGTAGTGATTTAAGCACTTTCACTTTTTCATCACGGATATTATCGGCGTCTAAGTTAACCGGAGGATCCATAGCAACCAAAGTCAAAACTTGTAGCAGATGGTTTTGGATCATGTCGCGCATCTGGCCCGCTTTATCAAAGTAGCCCCAGCGCCCTTCAATACCCACCTCTTCAGCAACGGTTAGCTGCACATGGTCAATGGTCCGGTTATCCCATTTAGAAGCGAACAGAGAGTTAGCAAATCTTAGCGCCAGTAAGTTCTGTACAGTCTCTTTACCTAGGTAATGGTCAATACGGTAAACTTGATTTTCATTGAAGTAAGCGGAGACTTGATCGTTAATGATCTTAGAAGTAGCGAGATCTGAGCCGATAGGTTTTTCTAATACAACACGAGAATCAGGGAAGATAAGATTTTGTTCATTTAGGCAACGACAGATATCGCCGAATATTGAGGGTGGCGTAGCAAAGTAACTCACCATCACTCTTTTCTCAGGCTCTAATATATCGTGAAAAGGCTTATAGCCTTCAGAAACCGTAAAGTTTGTTCCTACATAATGACAACGATCTAAAAAGCGATTTACGGTCTCTTCACATAATTCGTCTTTTACAAATGTCTTCAGTGCCGTTGTGACAAGTTGACGATACTCCTCTTGAGTAAAGTCATCTTTAGCAACGCCCAGTACTTTGGTATCTATATTGAGTAGGTTTGCTTTATCAAGCTGATATAGAGACGGTAGTAACTTTCGCTTAGCGAGGTCACCTTTAGTACCAAATAGAACAAAATCACAAGCTTTGGCTTCTGGTGTTGTTATGCCCATAGCTTCAAAATCTCCTTTTGATCCTGTGTCCCACCATTTTTGATGAGATTTCACATGTTTGTTGTAATATAACAACAGAAATTAGTAATTGCATCTAAATTCTATAATAAACTTCAAGTCAGTCTATTAGGCAACTTGACACAATCTCTGATATGCTTTCGTGATAAAATTACTAAATTTTATCATCTTTGTACCTGTTATCTTTATAATTTTATTCAAGCTTTAATGTTTAGCCAGTGTTGTACCTGCTTAGCTTGCTAAAGCACTACAAAAATATAATAAAACTACATGACTATTGAGTGGACGTACGTATATGAATACCCTAGAAAAGGTTCAAAAAAGCCTTACCCATTTTAGTAAATCTGAACGTAAAGTTGCAGAAGTTATTCTTTCTTCACCGCAAACTGCGATTCACTCTAGTATAGCTACACTGGCCAAAATGGCTGATGTCAGCGAACCAACAGTGAACCGTTTTTGCCGTCGACTAGATACTAAAGGGTTTCCGGATTTTAAGTTACATTTAGCCCAAAGCCTAGCCAATGGTACGCCTTACGTCAGTCGTCATGTCGAAGAGGACGATAGTCCTGATTCATATACCACGAAAATATTCGAATCTTCAATGGCATCGCTTGATACTGCTAGACAAAGCATCGATACCGCCGCGATTAATAAGGCCGTTGATGTGTTAACTCAAGCAAAGAAAATTTCTTTCTTCGGCCTTGGTGCGTCAGCTTCTGTTGCCCATGATGCACAGAATAAATTCTTCCGCTTTAATGTGCCGGTCATCTCTTTTGACGATGTTCTTATGCAACGTATGAGTTGTATTAACAGTAATGAAGGTGATGTTGTGGTGCTTATATCCCATACAGGCAGAACTAAATCACTCATTGATATAGCAAAACTGGCTCGCGAGAATGGCGCAGCAGTAATTGGTATCACTGCACGTAACTCTCCGCTTTCTACGGTGTGTACACTGCCTGTTACGATGGAAGTCCCTGAAGATACTGATATGTACCTGCCAATGGCTTCACGTTTAGCACAGTTGGTTATAATAGATGTGTTAGCGACAGGATTCACACTAAGACGAGGCCCTCGTTTCCGTGAGAATTTGAAGCGTGTTAAAGAAGTATTGAAAGAATCAAGAATAGACAAAGATCCCATTCTGTAAGTGGCTTTCGACATGATTTAGGACAGTTTAGTTAATGCTCGACTGTCCTTTAGTCTAATAATGTTGCAAGGGTTCACAAAATTAAAAACTTGAGATAGATCATTTTGTTCGTAATTTTACTACATTTAAGGGTATTGTCTGTTAATATAGTGTCAGAATTTTTTAAAACTTAACGGAGTATGTCATGTTCCGCAGAACCAAAATTGTAACAACTTTGGGCCCAGCCACTGACCGTGATGACAACCTACGCCGCATTATTGCTGCCGGCGCTAACGTTGTTCGCTTAAACTTTTCTCACGGTGCACCAGAAGACCACAAAAAACGCGCAGACGACACACGAGCAATTGCGAAAGAGCTCGGTGTTCATGTTGCTGTTCTTGGTGACCTTCAAGGTCCTAAAATTCGTATTTCAACTTTTAAAGACAACAAAAAGGTACAGCTAGCCTTAGGCCAAGCCTATACCTTGGATGGCGATCTTGAAAAAGGTGAAGGCGATGAGAATCAAGTGGGTATCGACTATAAAGAGTTACCAAAAGATGTCAGCCTAGGCGACATTTTGATGCTTGATGATGGTCGTGTTCAGTTGCGTGTTGAAAAAGTAGAGGGTAACAAGGTTCACACTGTTGTTACTGTTGCGGGTCCTTTGTCTAATAACAAAGGGATCAACAAGCAAGGCGGTGGATTATCTGCTGCTGCATTAACTGAAAAAGATAAGCGTGACATTATCACTGCTGCTGCAATTAAAGTTGACTACCTAGCCGTTTCTTTCCCACGTAGCGGTGCAGATCTTAATTATGCTCGTGAATTAGCGCAAGAAGCGGGTAGTAATGCACTCATCGTTTCTAAAGTTGAACGTGCTGAAGCAGTTGTGTCTGACGAAGCGATGGATGATGTGATCATTGCCTCTGACGCAGTAATGGTTGCTCGTGGTGATCTAGGTGTTGAAATTGGTGACCCAGCGCTCGTAGCAGTGCAAAAGAAACTGATTAGCCGTTCTCGTCAGCTAAACAAGCCTGTTATTACCGCGACTCAAATGATGGAGTCGATGATAACAAGCCCAATGCCAACTCGTGCTGAAGTAATGGACGTTGCAAACGCCGTTCTTGATGGTACAGATGCTGTTATGCTTTCTGCAGAAACAGCCGCTGGTGACTTCCCTGAAGAAACTGTTAAAGCAATGGCTGAAGTTTGTTTAGGTGCTGAGTCTCACCCAAGTGTGCAGGTATCAAAGCATAGACTTGATCAGCAGTTCACAACGATTGAAGAAACTATCGCACTTTCTACAATGTACGCAGCGAACCATTTAGATGGTATTAAAGCGATTATTGCATTAACGGAATCTGGTGCTACACCGCAAATGATGTCTCGCATCAGTTCGGCGCTGCCTATTTTTGCGATGTCTCGTCATGAAGTGACTCTTGCTAAGATGGCGCTTTACCGTGGTGTTCAGCCAGTCTACTTTGATTCAACAGCTCATGCTCCAGAAGCTGTTGCACAAAAAGCACTTGAAACATTAGCTGCTGCGGGTTACCTACAAAGTGGTGACATGGCGATGATGACTAAAGGTGATGCAATGGAAACGGTTGGTGGCACTAACACTAGCAAGGTTGTCGTTGTAGCTTAATTTGCTCGCCATTTAAATGGCTTGTCGATACCTTTTAAAAGCATGTCTGTTAATAACAGGCATGCTTTTTTATTATCAGCCCTTGCGATAAAAGTGCTATTGAAGCTTTTATGCAAAAGAGATCAAGCTGTCATCTCTGACGATAGATGCCTTTTGCTCGTTTACACCGACTAAGTCCATATATTCATTACATTGACTCTCTGGTCTTTTAAACAAATACATCACCATGTGTTACAACGCTGCCTTGCTTCCCTCATTCATATAGCCCTACATCAGCGATTTATACCCTAGTTTCAAGCGTTTTCTGTTTTCGTCACTACCAAAAAGAAACCCAAAAAAAGCCACTGAAGTTATTCAATGGCTTCCTAATAAGGAGTCACGTTCAGCAGATTGTAATTGTCTTGAACAAATTACAGCGCCTCAAAGTCATCGACATTTATTGCAGCTAACCTTAGTTCATTAGCAACAACCAGTTGTTGATGCTCCTCTTGGCTTATTAAGTCAATTTCTAGCGCTGAGTCAAACAATGCTTGGGGTGCTAACTTTCTTGCTAAGCTGCCCTCTTTTTGAGCCTGTTTCATACGGACAAATAGCTCTTTGCATTCATATTTAGCGACAAATGCACGTTCTACGTCGGCGATACCACTAACATCGTTATCAAGATCAGGACACAGGAAAGTCAATCTGTCACGAGCAGGACCAGGACTACTCATCGAATTAACGACTTCTATAGATGATTTGTCATCAGCTTGATTAAAGTGGTTACCTAGCGGGAAGATTAATACCCGCAAAAGAGTTGCAACGATGCGGTTTGGAAAGTTTCGAATCGCTTCATCTAACGCTTTTGCAGCAAGGTGTAATCTGGTTGTCATCACATGTTTAACTGTGGGCAGATCTTCAAATTGACGACCATTATCTTCAAATAGCTTTAATGTGGCTGATGCGAGGTAAAGCTGGCTTAGAACGTCACCCAATCTTGCGCTTAACATCTCTTTACGTTTTAAATCACCGCCGAGCATTAACATCGACAGATCAGACATAATCGCTAACGCTGCAGATAAGCGGGTCATGCTCTTGTAATAACGCTTAGTTTCACCACTCACAGGCGACGAAGCAAAAATACTGCCCGTTAACGCATGACTAAAAGCACTAAATCCATTACGAGCGGCATAACCAATATGACCCGTAAGCAGTGAATCAAATCGCTCTAGTCCCGCAGCTTTGTCTTCCATTCCAGCTGCTTCCATCTCTGCAAGTACATAGGGATGGCAACGCGTAGCGCCTTGGCCAAATATCATTAAACTACGGGTAAGAATATTTGCGCCTTCAACCGTGATTGAAATTGGCAGTGCAATATAGGCGTTACCTAGATAATTTTTAGGACCCAGTTGAATTCCTTTTCCAGACTGAATATCCATCGCATCGTCTATGACATTTCGTCCAAGCTCAGTCATGTGATATTTAGCAATTGCAGTCACGATAGAGGGCTTAACATTAAGATCAATACCTGTGGTTGTTAAGCGTCTCGCCGCTTCCAACTGGTATGTATTAGTTATGATCCGAGCAAGTGCCTCTTGCACCCCTTCAAACTGACCTATCGGCATGCCAAACTGTTGTCTCACCGCACTATAGGCCGTAGTCGTTTTAGTCGCCATGTGTCCTAATGCAGTAGATAGAGCCGGTAATGAAATTCCACGGCCGGCAGATAAACACTCAACCAGCATTCTCCAACCTCGACCCGCGTATTGCGGCCCACCGATAATCCAATCGAGTGGGATAAATACATCTTTACCTTGAGTGGTACCGTTCATAAAGGCCAAGTGCAATGGGTCATGGCGTCGACCAATTTCTACACCGGGATGGTCGGTAGGAATAAGTGCACAGGTAATACCAATCTGCTTTTGTTCACCTAGCAAGCCGTCAGGATCGTGCATTTGAAACGCCAGACCCAATACATCGGCAACCGGGGCAAGCGTGATATAACGTTTATTCCAATTGAGCCTTAAACCTAAGGTTGGTTCGCCATTAAACTCTTCACGACAAACAATGCCTGTATCTGGTATTGCACCTGCATCACTGCCCGCTTCTGGGCCTGTAAGCGCAAAACAAGGGATCGCTTGGCCATCAGCAAGTTTTGGTAACCAAAAATCTTTTTGTTCGGTGGTGCCATAATGAGTTAATAGCTCACCGGGGCCTAACGAGTTGGGCACCATCACGGTTACTGCTGCGCTGACACTTCTACTGGCAATTTTGCTAACAATCGTTGAATTAGCATACGCTGAAAATGCACGCCCGCCGTACTTTTTAGGAATGATTAACGCAAAGAAGCCCTCTTTTTTAAAGTATTCCCACAGCTCAGGCGGTAGATCCTTTCTATTGCTGACAATGTCATAGTCGTCAATCATCGATAACGCTGTTTGAACTTGATTATTGATAAAATCTTGTTCATCCGAAGTTAACGCTGGTTTGCCATAACTATGCAGCATCTGCCAATTCGGCTTGCCTTTAAACAGTTCTCCTTCCCACCAAACGTCACCCGCCTCCATCGCCTCTTTCTCAGTGTCCGATAAAGGTGGTAGCACTTTTTTAAAAAAACTAAATACTGGTCGCGTGATTAACTGCATTCTGATGTTCTTTACCGCAAAAATCACGACCACAGCGATGATTAACAGTATTAATAGCGTAATAAACATAATTTCTAGTTTGCATCCTTAGTAACTGGAACTGAAACCCCCGCCGACAAATATGGGATAACTTTTCGGATAACTGCTTCTATATCATTGTGTTCGCCAAAGTCTGCCTCAGCAATCTCGGTTAACGCGTCTGCTGATGCCATAGTAAAAACAACGGTACCTAGGGTAAAGTGTAATCGCCAAAACATCTCTGCGGGAGGAATATGTGGGGTACTTTCGCCAACAGCCTTTACGAATAGGCTTAAATACTTGCCATAATGTGTCGTGATAAACCAGCGTAAATGGCCTTGGCTCTCAATATAACCTCGTCCTAAAAGCTGAAGGAAGGTTGTTGTTCCTTCAGCTCTAAGCTTGTTTAATTCAAGTAAAGGATTAACCAGTGTTGAAAAAATATCATCGAGGGAAGCGTTGGCATCGGCACTACGAACCGCGACAATAGCGTCAGCAGCAGCTGGCATAAAAACATCAAGATAACGGGCTAGCACCGCTCTAATCAGCTCTTTCTTCGAGCCAAAGTGATAATTGACTGATGCAAGGTTTACTTCAGCTTTACTTGTTATTAATCTGAGAGAAGTTTCAGAGAAGCCTCTCTCTGCAAATAGCTTTTCTGCTGCATCCAGTATTCTTGTTTTTGTATCGGAGCGATTTGCCATTCCGTTGCCTTTATTAATTCAATTTAAACACTCGTTTAAATTAAACACTCGCTTGCTTTTTGTCAAACAAAAACCCTGTTTACCATACATATCTACGCTATTTTCTTCATCTATGCCTCGCCACTATCAATCAGCAACAAAATAAGTAAAATAAGCAACACAAAAATAACAAGGGATTTTGACAGATGAACATGAGCTTTACCAAGGTTTCTAAACTATCAGTATTGATAGCAATCTCACTCGGCGTAGTAGGCTGTAATAAAACAGAAGCAACTGATGCCCCTGCTGTTGATAAAGTAGCTGAAGCTAAACAGTTTATTACTGATGCTGAATCTACGATGGCTGATCTATCTATTGAGATAAATCGCTCCGAGTGGATCTACAGTAACTTTATTACTGAAGACACTGCGGCGCTTTCAGCAAGTGTGTCGGAGAAGTACACCGGTACCTCTGTCAAGCTAGCAACCCAATCTGCTCAATATGCCGATCTAACGTTAGATCCTGCAGACAAAAGAAAATTAAACATACTACGCAGTTCAATCGTATTACCAGCGCCTTTGGATCCAGCTAAAAATGCCGAGCTAGCCAACATCAGTGCCCAGCTAAATGGACTATACGGCAAAGGGAAATATTGTTTTGAAGACGGACGCTGTTTAACCCAGCCTGAACTGTCAGCGATAATGGGCGAATCTAACAACCCCGAAGAACTGCTTGAAGTTTGGCAAGGCTGGCGTGAAATCTCTAAACCAATGCGTCCACTATTCGAGCGAGAAGTCGAGTTAGCAAACGAAGGTGCACAAGATCTCGGCTACGAGAACTTATCAGAGTTATGGCGTAGTCAATATGATATGAAACCTGATGATTTTTCAAATGAATTAGACCGCCTTTGGGGCCAAGTTAAACCTCTCTATGACTCACTGCATTGTTACGTACGCGGCGAGCTTAATGAGCAATATGGTGACACGGTAGCACCTGCAACTGGCGCTATTCCAGCTCACCTATTAGGCAATATGTGGGCTCAGAGCTGGGGCAACGTATACGATCAAGTCGCTCCGCAAGATGCTGACCCAGGATACGATGTTACTGAGCTGCTGGCACAACATAACTATGATGAAGTAAAAATGGTTAAACAAGCCGAGAGCTTTTTCACTTCACTCGGTTTCGAAGCATTACCAGATACTTTCTGGGAACGATCTTTATTTGTACAACCTAAAGATAGAGACGTTGTCTGCCACGCTTCCGCTTGGGACTTGGATAACGAAGATGATATTCGCATTAAAATGTGTATCCAGAAAACGGCTGAAGATTTTACCGTAATTCATCATGAGCTTGGACACAATTTCTATCAACGCGCCTATAAAGAACAACCATTTATCTTTAAAAATAGTGCCAATGATGGTTTCCATGAAGCCATTGGTGACACAGTTGCACTATCAATTACACCAAACTATTTAAAACAGATTGGACTACTTGACGAAGTGCCTGACGCCTCAAAGGATATCGGCTTGCTGCTAAAGCAAGCATTAGACAAAGTCGCCTTTTTACCCTTCGGATTAATGATCGATCAGTGGCGTTGGAAGGTATTTAGCGGCGAGATCACCCCTGAGCAATATAACCAAGCTTGGTGGGACCTACGTGAAAAATATCAAGGTGTAAAAGCCCCGATTGCACGTAATGAATCAGACTTTGATCCAGGTGCAAAATATCATGTGCCTGGCAATGTACCCTACACGCGCTATTTCCTAGCCCATATACTACAGTTTCAATTCCATAAATCATTATGTGAGATTGCTGGCGATAACGGACCTGTACACCGTTGTAGCATTTACGGCAACAAAGAAGCTGGCGCTAAGCTAAACACTATGCTCGAAATGGGACAAAGCAAACCTTGGCCTGAAGCACTAGCAGCAGTTACGGGTACCAAAGAGATGGACGCTAACGCAGTACTTGATTACTTTGCGCCATTGCAAGTTTGGTTAGATGAACAAAACAAAACGGCAAATCGCCAATGTGGTTGGTAAAAACAAGCTAAGGTATTAGCATACAGCAAAGGCCATTTAAATCAGTTTAAATGGCCTTTTTGTTACTTTAGATAGTAATACAGCGACAATTATCTAATAGTGAACACATGCGAACTTGGCAAGCTCTACACTCTATTAGCGCGCATTAGCACCTTTGTGATTAACTTCTTGAGTTTCAATTCGCTTTTGCGCCGATTTAGTTAACATGACATAAAGCGCTCCGGTTCCACCGTGATGCGGTTTTGCACTATGAAACGCTAACACTGAGTCAATTTGAGTTAACCAAGCAACGGTAAAGGACTTCATCAAAGCTGCAATAGGTTTACTTCTGGCACCTTTTCCATGAATAACCAATATACTTCTCTGCCCCAACTCTATGGCCTGCTCAATCGACTGAAACAGTACCTCTCTGGCTAAAGCAAGCTTTAATGGATGTATATCAACTTCGTTAGCAATCTTATAACCACCGCAGCTGAGCCTGTCAAACACTGCGCTTTGTACACCATCGCGTTTGAAGCCTATTATCTGCTCTGGTTCAAGCGCTTTGATTTGGTTAACATCTAACGTTAATCTCAGCAAAGACTCACTGGCTTCAAGTTCTTTACGTCGCAGTAGTTGTGAATCAGTAGGGCTAATACTGTTGACAGAAACATTGGTGAGATTATTTTTCATCGGTGTTACGCCTGACATCTCATCCATAAACATTGCCTTATCTTGTTCCTGCATCACCATTTCCTACCAGGTCGTTAAACTCAAATTAGTCTACTCCAGCAACACGCATAATCCAAATCGCCACGACTCAAGTGAGTACAAATACAACGAATGCTGCACAGTATTATGCTAAGTAATATCACTGTATCTTATTGTTATTTATCTACCGCTCTAAGCAAGTGCTATGAATAACCTTTTGAACTAAATTCGTTCACTTAATAGCCTTAACATTAAATCTACACACTTTGTAAAGATCTAATTCTTTTGTTCAATCTTAGGGTCGATTATAGTGATGGTAGGAATTACTGTTTTGAAGCCATACATGTTTAAAAAAGCTATAAATCATTTAATGCTAGCTATTTGCCTCTATATATCGGCAATCGGTCTCGCTTTCGCTAATGATAACGAAGCGTTGAATGAACTTTATGATCACTTCAATGAAGCATTTAATGAATTAGATGTTAGCCGATTACACTCTATATACTCTGAGGATGCGTGCTATATCCCTGAAAGCCAAGGTGAGGAGATTACCGTTGGCCGTGATAATATTGTTGAATTGTACAAAACCTTTTTTGGTAAGATAAAGCATAAAAATGCCAAAATAGAAGTCGACTTTAGAGTCATCGAAAGAAACATTGAAGGCTCAAGCGCAACGGATATTGGCTACTACCTTATTCGCTTCCATCCTGCTGTCGATGCAGGTGAACCGGTTAGCGAATTTGCGGGTAAATTCGTCACAGTGTCTAAAAAGAAAGCTGATGGAAAATGGTATTTAACCGTAGATACTAACAATAGAGCTGAAGCTTCTTTTTATTTTAATGCCAAGCCTTCATCAAACCTATATTATGGTCGGCAATTTACTGCCCTAAATAGCTTTGAAAAGCCTAAATTTGATGACCAATCCAAACAATGACCCAGTAACAGAGTGTCCATGTTGCTCAGGAAAAGACTACAAACACTGCTGTGAGCCATTACATTTAAAAAAGGTGAAAGCATCTAATCCAGAGCAGTTAATGCGCTCGCGCTTTACTGCTTTTTATTTAGGACTTTTTGGTTACCTAATTGAAACTCATCACCAACAACACCTGTACGGCTTAACAGCTCAGATCTTAAGTGAAGGTACTCAACCTAATTGGCTTAGTTTAGACGTTATCTCTTCGTCAGAATCAGCTCTACGAGGCAAGGTGACTTTTCAAGCTTGGTTTAAAGATAAGAATCGATTAGATGCCATACACGAGAGTTCTGATTTTATTAAAGAAAATGGTAGTTGGTATTACACTGAAGGTGTACAACATAACCCTATATATCCAAAACGAAATGAGCTATGTGTTTGTGGCAGTAAAAAGAAGTTTAAACAGTGCTGTCTATAAATGTTAATCCATCAATGAACTGATGTTGACGACTCTTCTAGAAATTCACCAAATTCAGACACTCTCAGCGCAGGGCTATATAAGAAACCTTGAGCTTGGTGACATAGATGATCGGCTAAGAAAAGCTCCTGCTCTTTGGTTTCAACCCCTTCTGCTGTCAGCGAGATATTGAGAGCTGATGCCATAGCGATAATCGCACTGACAATTTCACGACTTTCATGGCTAACAGTAAGATCTGATATAAACGAGCGATCAATTTTAAGCTTACTGATCGGAAATTGCTTGAGATAACGCATTGAGCTATAACCAGTGCCAAAGTCATCAATGGCGAGCCCCACCCCTAACTCTGCAAGTTCGTTGCACAGATTAGTGGCAGAACGAATATCTTCCATTAGCTCGGTTTCAGTAATTTCAAGTATCAAACTATGAGGTTTTAAACGATATCGGCCTATTAACTCCCAAACTTGCTCAAAAAGTGTGCCGCTAAAAAACTGCCTAGCGGAAACATTTACGTGCATTGATATATCAATTTGACGGTGCTGCCATAAATTTAACTGTTTACATGCAGCTTCAAGCACCCATGAACCGATATCAGTGATCAGTCCTGTTTGCTCGGCAATATCAATAAATGCTCCAGGGTATAACACCCCCTTTTTAGGATGGTGCCAACGGATCAAGGCTTCTGCACCTATGTAAGCCTGCTTCTTTAAGTCTTTTAATGGCTGGTAGTACAGCTCGAACTGACGTCCTTTAATCGCCACCGCTAAGTCACGCTCTATCTGTGCATCATCCTTAAATGCATTCAGCAAAGCAGAGTTAAACACTTGTATGGCACTACCCTGCTTACTTTTTGCATATTGCAGGGCAATATCTGCGCAAGTTAGTGCTGGGAATAGCTGTTCAATAGAGGCAATATCAACAGCTGCTAAAGCGGGTTTCGGTTCTACTTGCTCGGTACCGATACTAACCGGTACTTCTAATTTGTTGTATAAACGTTCGATTAAGGTAGTGATCACACCTATGTCACGTGAGTCATTGATCAATACTGCAAATTCATCACTACCAATTCGAGCTATTTCTTCTATCTGATTAATCTCTGCAAAATGTCTAATTCGTCTAGCAACTTCTACCAACATTAAATCGCCATTGGTATGGCCATAGGTATCGTTAAAGCGTTTAAAACCGCGAAGGTCGATAAGAACGAGATGACCCTCTTTAGCTCTATCTAACACTCTGCCAAAGTGAGTTCGATTATATAAGCCCGTTAACCCACAACGCCAAGCTAGCCGTTCCAATTCACTTTGATGTTGATGTTGCTCTGTACAGTTATCAGCATTGATTAAGGCAAAGTGGTTACCTCTTTCTGAGATGAAGCGTTTAACAGAAAGTCGCACCCAATAGTCGCTTCCATCGCGACGAACAAGTTTAATCTCTTCTTCAGAGCTTTCCCCTGCTTTCGCTTTACTCAGCACAATTTCAGCTTCTTGTGGGAATTGTTTAAAGAATTCTAAATCTTGTACTGGCCGACCAATGATCTGGTCTTTGGGTCTTTGGGTTAACACAAAATGCGCGTTATTAACGTATTCAATCGTTGATGATGCGAGGTTTACCACCATCATTATTTGATCTGACTGTTCCGTTGCAGACAAAAATAATTTTAACCGTTCGTCTTTATCGTAAGCGTATTTAGTCGCTAATGTCAGCGCAAGCTGATCAGCAACTTGAGAAGCTAACTGGATTTCAGATTCTTGCCATGGCGATAGTACGCTGTTGCGTTCTAAGCTCAATACTCCCTCTAGGTGACCATTGATCCGTATAGCAACTTCTAAAGCTGCTGTTATGTTCTGTTGACGATAGAAAGGATTAAGTTCAACAAGCCGCGGATCTGATATACAGCTGTCGGATGCGATATGGCGATTAACCCTAAGCTCTTCTACAAAAGCGGGGCAATGAGATGGCAATGGGCGTGAAACGTCTGCAGAGATTGATGTGCTAAATACATTTTCAAGAATATTTGATTGTTCATTTAAACCAGAAACAACAACTCGAGATACAGTGAGCTGTTCTAAAAGCAACTCAGCAGCCAATTTAGCAGTGGCAGAAAAATCGCCACATTGCTTAGCCTGCGAGTTAACAATTTGTTCTAACAATTTCTGGTATCTATGTTTCTTCACTCGATATCCTAAAAAGCGGTAAACAAATGGTCTACCAAATGGTTTGACGTCTTCGCACCAAACCTAAATTATATTTTTTATAGTGCAATAAGATACACGAAAAGCCGTTACAGCAGCAACAATTACTGCCTTAAGTTACAAACTATTCTCTAATTGAAAGATCATTTTTTCTGCACTAAATGAGAATGTTAGCGTTAATATAAGCTCATCACCGAGAGTTGTAACGACACTACCGACCTCTTCGAAACGGTTTTTCGCTTTTTCAGCCAACTCATTCGCTAAAGTCGACGCATTTTCGCCGGTAAGTGTAAGCTCTAAAATGGTGTCGTGCTCATCAATTACAGCGCCAACATCAACAAAGCTACCACAATCATTACACGTATCATTAACTAAATCAGACTGCGCTTTTTGAATATTTTTCATGTTACCGATTCTCAAACTAATAATTAAGACTTAATTATATATCAGCTTAGAGTGTAACAAAGGGATCATTCTCAAGCTTGAGCAATTAATTCACTCATTTGTCGCTGCATTACCAACTGGTCAACGAAGTGCGTGGATTTTACGCTCTGTTCAATCGCAATATTCTGGTATCGATTACGGGCATGGTTATCACAGTTAGCTAATACTTCTTCCATGTCCAGTTGCTCATTACCACGGATCACAAGAGCCTCTTCATCCATTGCATTATTCAATCTAAAAGCTGTCACGCCACCATTTTGGAATGCCGTGCTGTTATTCGTCACCGGAGAATCTTTCGAGAGCCGTTTTATTAAAGCCTGACTTCCCCCTAGTTCAAATTTGGCGCGCAAATCTTCGTCTTTGAACTCTGGTGTCTGAAATTGAGCCATATCACGAGCGTCAGCAGACAACAGTGATAGCAATAAAGCAAATTCACCGCGGCGATTCGACTCAACAGCACAGTTAAGACGCGAGCCTAATTGTAATTCGTTAACTAAAGGGCTAACTGCTTGCATAATGCGCTATCTGCATAAAAAAAGACCGATAAAACAACCTGTTGATAGTTAATCGACCACTTAACAAAATACTTTAGTAATTATTTTAAATTTAAGCTTTACATGAGAAAAAATTCTGACTACTATTGCCGCCGCAATTGAGGAGGGGTTCCCGAGTGGCC